>JAJXYG010000269.1 GCA_021780705.1 Bacteroidota bacterium | reverse complement strand
ATCTAATACGGCAATACCAATAGTGATCTTAAGATAATTCCTTTTTTGTTTCACGACTTTTGTTTTAAAAAATTCCGGTGCGGATTAATTATCCTTTAATTCCAGGTGAGCGCGGATCATTTTTTTCAGGTGGTCACTCAGACGCTCCCGGAGCTTTTTGCTTTGATAGGGATTAAATTCCTTTCCCTTTTGAAGCATCTTTCGGCACATGATTTCTGAAGACAACAGGTAGGTGATGGTACCCAGAATCGAAGTCATCGTCAGTTCGGTGTCCACCTCCCTGAATTCTCCGGAATCAATTCCCTGTTGTATGATCCGTTTTGCGGAAGAAATATTGCGAAGAAGGATTTCCGCAATTGCATCCTTCATCTGGTAGCGGCGTTCCAGGGACAATTCCCGGGAAAGCAGGTGATGAAATTGGGGTCCTTCAAATATCCGGTTGATGTAGCGGTCAATGACGATGTCAAGTTTTTCAATCGGCTTAAGCGATTTATTGTCAACCAATTCCGCGAACACCCCTTTCATATAGGCCGCCTTGTATTCGACCAGGCTTTCCAGTAATTTCTCCTTGGAACCGAAATAATAACTGATCATGGCAGGATTCACACCGGCTTCCGCAGCAATATCCCTCACCGAAGTACCCTCGAAACCCTTGATTCCGAATAACTTCATTGCCGCAGACAGTATGAGCTCCTTTTTGTCCATTTCATTTTAAAGGCGCAAATTTAAACGATTGTTTGAATTAAACAAACGTTTAATTAATTTTTCATGAAAAATTAATATGTTCCAAAAATTATGCCCGACTTACTTAGTCGGGCATAATTATAAATCAATGGTTAGACGCCAGCTCTCCCCTAAAGTAAACCAGCTTCCATGGTAATTTCAATTGCCGAATTCAGTGACTTGGAAATCGGACAATTTTCTTTGGCGTTCAGTGCACATTCATCAAATTTTTCCTTGCTGATGCCGGGAATCTTAGCCTTTACCACCAAATGGGATTTGGAGATAACCCCTTCCCCAAGGGTAATATCACAGCGGGTTTCGATGGAATCTGCCGTAAATCCTGCGGCGTTCAGCACAAAACTCAGCTTCATGGTGAAGCATCCGGCATGGGCTGCTGCAATAAGTTCTTCGGGATTGGTACCATCTTTGGCTTCCCCGAAACGGGTAGCATAGGTATAGGGAGTATCCTGAAGAAATTTCGTTTCAGTGGACAGAGTGCCTTTTCCTTCCTTTCCGGTTCCCTGCCAGTGTGCGATTGCGTACTTACTCATAGTGTATATTTTATTTGGTGGTGAATAATCAATAAATCAATATAACAATTTTATAGCCCCGGAGTTTGGTCTTATTGCGGAAATTCTTTCGAGCTCACCCGCACCACCCCTCTGCCATTGATGATGTGCCAACTCCTGAAATCCTGCGGAGCATCCAGACCGTCGCCGTCAATAATCTGGGTGGGGGTGCGGATTCGTACAGGCTTATCCGTATAGAATTCCTTCCCCTTTCTCCAGCGGTCCCAGTAGAGTTCATTGCAGTACAGAGTATCTCCTTTAATATTATAGACCACGACACTGTCCTTCAGGAACACTTTGCTTTCTGCTTCCATATAACGCCCATAATGCGCATCCAGCCTGCTGGTGATATGGAGGCTGTCGTCATAAAAGTCCGTATGAAGGGTATGCGGAAATTCATCATAAGGGGAGGCTACATCATAGCGAAGCATCAGCGGAGCGGTGAGTTTGGCCTTGGTCACATTGCCAATGCTGTAAATAATATCCACCCCTTTGAGTGTTTCCACCCCGATTCTTTTCTCCTTAAACTGGTTTAGGTCTTTCAGGGAGTTTTCGCATCCTCCCAGCAGGCCCCCTGCTGCCAGCAGCAGGAAGAGCCTTGTCCGGAGAATGTGTTTATCTGTTTTCATCATGGGATCCCCCAAAATTAGTGGAACTTAAATTTACCTCACAGATGGCGTACAAACCCTTGAACAACAAATCGGGGTCACAATGGACCGGATGGGAGAGCAGGCGTGTGATATAGGCTGCATCCCCGCCCGTTAAAATAACATTAAAGTTGCGAAATTTCTCCTGGTACTTGGCTATAATGCCGTCAATTTCGGAAGCCATCCCGTAAACCACCCCGCTCAGCAGGTTGCTCCTGGTATCGTATCCCATCAGGGGAATCTCCCATAGGGGCTTTAGCCCATCGGTCTCAATCCATGGCAATTTGGCGGTAAAGGTATGCATGGCACGAAAGCGCATTTCCTTTCCGGGAGAAATACTTCCTCCGATAAAGCTTCCAAATTTATTGATGAAATTATAGGTAATGCAGGAACCGAGTCCGATCACCAGGTTATGGCGTCCCTGATGAAAATGTACGGCGGCGGCGGCCAGGGCGAGCCGGTCGGCACCGATGGTCTCGGGTTTGCCCACGGGGGTGGTAAAGGGAAGCAGGCTCCCCGCGCTCAACTTATGAAATGGCCCGTTTTGTGCCAGCAGGGTCTCAATGGCCGGATCGTGGTCAATGACCGAAGCCAGGATAGACCGGCTGGCTGGATGATGCGCCAGAATCTCCCTTATAGACTCAGGACTTCCGTCCGGGATATTCAGTACTTCCTGAAGGACTCCGTCCCGGAAGATTCCGCATTTCTGGCGGGTATTCCCAAAATCAAAACAGAGGGTAGTATTCAATGGCCAAATATTAGGTTGATTTATGGGTTTGGTTACATTAGGGGATATTAAATCCACTTAAATTTCTGAAATGTCCGTTAAGCCGGATCCGGTCTTTCAGGGATTCCATTTCCGCCACCACGGGCAGTACCTTGGCCAGATGGCGCTTCAGGTATTCCTGTCGGTGGAGTTCGCTGTGCAGGCTCAGGAATTCATATTCTTCTTCCAGGGTGAGACCGGCGTGATGGGCTACATCATAACTGCGGAGCATATGGGCTTCCTTATGAAACGGCTTGTTTACTTTCAGCATTTTATGAAGTTCCTTAATAGCCGCTACCACCTTTTCCATAAGGGCATCCTTGCCCTGCTCGGTATTGGGGGGGTAATTGACAATGGCCCCGCTATATAATTTATCGGGCACTTCCTTGATGATTTCCAGTACCCGGAATACCTTTTCACCCCGGGTTTTGATATCCATTTCCCCGGACTCATACACTTTGGAGATCTCTTCAATGTTCACCAGGGTGCCGAGTTCTTTCACCTTATTGTGTATGACCACCGGCACCCCGAATGGTTTTTTCTGCTCATGGCATTCCCCGATCAATTGCTTGTACCGGGGTTCAAATATGTGCAGGTTGAGATTTTCTCCCGGGTAAACCACCACAGACAAAGGAAATATGGGAATGAAGTTAGTCATCGAAAGGGTTTACGTTCAAAAGTACAAAACTAAAGGCGGCCAAATTAGGCAAAAAATATTAACCCGTTTGAAAGGAAATGCCTGGGTATTATAACTACATTTGGTCCAAACCCTTCAGGAAATTCTATGACTATCAGCGGATTTACTTTTGTGAGGAATGCCACCAAACTCTATTATCCGGTGAGGGAATCCATTGAATCCATCCTGCCGATCGTCGATGAATTTGTGGTGGCCCTTGGAGAGGGTGACCCTGAGGACCGGACCCTGGAAGAAATTCAAAAAATCGGATCGCAGAAAATCCGGATCGTAACTACGCGCTGGGACCTGAAGCGCTATCCCGGGGGATCGGAATATGCGCACCAGACCGATATTGCCAAAGCGCATTGTACGGGGGATTGGCTCTTCTACCTGCAAAGTGATGAGGTCATCCATGAAAAATACCTGGATACCATCCA
>JAJXYG010000011.1 GCA_021780705.1 Bacteroidota bacterium | reverse complement strand
ATAGAACGCAGCTGGGTCCAGTTTCCTGAAGAAGGATCAAAAGACCAGAAGTCATTTTCCTCGGTTCCGTTATTGATCCCCGTCACAACATAACCTTTATTGTTGTATACGAAGGCAATGGCGCCCATCCTTTTGGCTCCCCCGAACCCGTAGATTTCGTTCCAGGTATCACTAGTAGGATCATATTGCCAGAAATCTTTGAGGTAGCTGCCGTCAAAACCGGTACCTACATATCCTTTCCCGTTAATTCCAAAGGCCACGGCGTCATAGCGGGCGGTTCCTCCGAAATTGTTCTTTTGGGTCCAGGTATTGGACGCGGGATCATATTCCCACATGTCATTGAGCTTGTTGACCCCGTCATAACCGGTGCCCAGGTAGCCTTTTCCAGCCGCGTCGAACGCGATGGCGGAACTTCTCGGGGTTCCGGGAAAATCAGCTTTCTGGATCCAGTAATTTCCGCCGGCATTGTATTCCCAAATATCGCTAAGTCTTAAATTTCCGTCATAGCCAGTCCCGATGTAGGCAGAGTCATTCACCACAAAGGATACCGCTTCGCTGCGAGCTACCCCATCCAAATCTGATTTCGTGACCCAGTTGCCTGTAACAGTAGAAGTAGTAGTGGTTTTACACGACATAAATCCCAGGGCAACCACAGGCAGAAATTGTAAGGCTTTTATTATTTTCATTTTAAAAAATTAATTTGGCACGAAAGTAAACTTCCCCCCTTCTCACAAATCGTTAAAATGGCTTTGCAAGAAGGTTTTATCGACTAACTCTATAATTTCTTCGGCAAACACGGTCACACCACAAAAATTATGTTATTTTTGCGGATTTCGTTAAAACCTGTTTACAGACAAATTGAGTGCTTTTGCAGATAACAAAGTATGGTTTAGCCATAGTAACAAAATCCTAACACACCCACACAATAATATTGCAGCCATCAAATTTAAAGGATGTTAAAAGTTTGCTCAAAATTACTTTCCCGACGCGTTTGGATGGGGGGAGCCTTGGTACTGGCGATCTCCAGTTGTCAAAAGACACCCATTCAATTTGGGCAACCTTATGTGGACAATTCTTTCTCCAATATTGTATTGGTAGATACCTTTTCCACCCAACTGTCTACGGTCCATTATGATTCGGTAGCCACCTCGGGGTCCGGCACCCTGATGGTGGGGAACTATTCGGACCCCTATTTCGGGAAGATACAGGCCAGTACTTTCTTTGAGTTGTCCCCTCCGGGGACCACCACCCTGGGTGCCAATGCGGGATTTGACTCCCTGCAGCTGATCCTGGTTCCGGACAAGTCGTTTTATGGGGATACCACGGTGCCGCTTCAGATTTCGGTATACCAGCTGAGCAAGCAGATTACCTTCCCGGTGTATCAGACCGTGTTTTACAATAATTCTGACTTCCCGGTAAATCCGGTGCCCTTGGGTTCACTGACCCAGCAGTTTTATCCGCATCTAACCGACAGTCTTTTTATCCGGTTGTCGGATACCACAGGCCAGCACCTCTTTAACCTGATCAAGAGCAATGATCCGGCCATACAGTCCACTGTTTCCTTTCTGCCTTATTTCAATGCGCTGAAGCTGACGGCTACTGCGGGCAATATGAATGCCATTTACGGATTCAAGGAATCAGTGGTCATGAGGCTATACTATCATGAAAATGACGTATATCCGGTGACCAAGTTTGTGGATTTCAAATATTACAATTCTGACAATACCCAGTTCAACCAGGTGATGTCTGACAGAACGGGGACCCCGCTGGCCGGGTTCAATAACTCCACTCTGGAAATTCCGTCGGACAGCACGGGGCATGCTGCCTACCTGCAATATCTAACCGGGTTTTTGACCAAGATCCGGTTTCCGACCATCAGGGATCTGCTCCTGAGGACCGATTATACCAAGATTTTGAAGGCGGATCTGATCATTAATCCCTTGCTGGGTTCCTACAATCCGAGTATGGACCTGCCTCCCAACCTGGTGCCCTTCACTACGGATCAGTATGATTTGATGGGTAGTCCCCTGCCGCTGGCCAATGGGTCAGGATACCAGACCGGGAACCTTGTGGAGGATTATCTCTATAACCAGAACACTTCCTATACCTATGATGTGACCGCGTACCTGCAGCAACAGATCGGGGTAGGGTATTCCAATAAAAACGGGCTCCTGCTGGTGCCTCCCTCTCCGGCGTGGATTACCAATTTAAACAGGGCGGTTTTTGGAGACAAGCAAAATCCGAAAGGTTCCATTCAATTAAAAGTCTATTATGTATCGGTTACCCCATAAATCTTCCATCAAAATAGCCCGATTGCTGCTGGCCGTGGTTCTTTTAATGGGATCCGGAACGGTTATAGCCCAAAATGTAAGTTCCCCTTACTCCATCATTGGGATCGGGGACCTGGAGTCTTCCTATTTCAACCGGACTTCCGGGATGGCCAACACGGGAATTGCGTACCAGAACGACAAATATATTACGCTCAATAATCCGGCTTCCCTGGGCAATCTGCAAAACCAGCTATTCCTGGTTGAGCTGGCCGGCAGGGGGTTACTGGTCAACTATTCCGGCAGTGCACTCGGCAGCAGTGCCAGTGGAAAGGATTTTGGCGTGGAGCGGTTTTCTATGGGGGTGAGGGTAAAAAAATGGTGGGGGTCTGCCGTAGGTTTTATGCCTTTCAGCACGTCCAATTATTATTTTACGGGCAGCACCAGCCTGCAGGGTACTTCTTCCACGATTCCGGAACAGGTGTCCGGAAATGGAGGGGTGAACCGGTATTTCTTTGCCAACGGTTTTAGAATTTCCAGGCACCTGACGGTAGGAGTCACCACTTCCTTCCTGGCGGGGTCCCTCATGCAGCAGGATACCCTGGTTTCTCCGGATCTGAATACCGGGATCTTTTCTACCAAAGACGTGTATTTGCGCAACTGGTACTTTGATTATGGAATCCAGTACTACCTGCCCATCAATAAGAAATGGCAGCTGAATGTGGGGGCCACCTATGCACAAAGGACGGCCTTAAGGGCGCAGACCAGTGCACTGGTCACCGATGAAAAAGGCGATACCCTAACCAATCAGGTCATCTCCAATACCTTTTTTACCCTACCTGAATATAGCGGGGTGGGAATTGCCCTGATCAAGGACAATAAACTGTCCTTCCTGGCAGATTACCGCCACCAGGCATGGTCCTCCTTAAATGTAAGCGGGTTAAATTATTCCCTGGTCAACGCCAACCGCTATTCGCTGGGAACGGAATACTCCCGGCAAAAAGAGTACATGAACCTGGCCTATGAGATGTTTCATTTGCAAGCCGGGGTATTCTATGAGCAATCCTACCTCAAAATTGGCAACCAGCAGATCGATACCAAAGGATTTACCCTGGGGGCAGGCTTCAACAGCAAGAGGAGCACCTTAAGTTACCATTTTGCCTTTGAGTATGGAAGCAGGGGCTCCAGGAACTCAGTGATCAAGGAAAATTACCAGAGTTTTACCATCGGACTTTCCTACAAGGATTTCTGGAACACCCGGGGAAAGAAATACGACTAATCCGCTAATATTTTTTTCCGGAAGTTTCCCGCGGTGCCGATTCGGTCTCACAGAGACTTCTATTCATCCAAACCGGAAAGTCAAATCCCGGGTGGCATCACTCACTGTAACTGCCAATTCCCTTCTCAAAAAAAATTTCAGGTTTTGCCGGCAAACACCTCTTCCACTGCACACAGATCAGTACAGAGAATTTATTGGCGGGTTGGTGTGGCATTGAAAGCGCCTCTGATAATGGAAGCGTTCAGTGGGAAGACGCCAAACAAAAAAAGAAAGGACAAACTGGGATTATCC
>JAJXYG010000208.1 GCA_021780705.1 Bacteroidota bacterium | reverse complement strand
CTCATGCCGATCCCACCGATCCCGATGAAATAGATTCTTGATATGTGGGTATACTCCTTCATTGGATGGGTCTTCGCCTGCTTCTCCAGATAAAGACCGGTATTGTTTATGGCCCCCCCGGGGGACCCTGTTAGGTAATAAGCTTCTCTATAATTTCCTTTGCGATCACCTCGTCAGAATCAGTGATGGCAAAATCCCTGATATTTTTCTTCAGTTTTTGTTGCAGCGTTTCATCATGCGCCAGGGCAATCACCGCTTCCACCAGATGTTCCTTTGCGTCACTGTCCCGGACAATCAGTGCTGCATCAGCCTCGACCAGTTGCATGGCATTTGCCGTCTGGTGGTCTTCGGCTGCAAAGGGATAGGGCACAAGCACCGCAGGTTTTCCCACTACACACAGTTCATATATGGTGCCCCCGGACCTGCTGATGATGATGTCTGCTGCTGCATAGGCATAATCCATCTTCGATATAAAGTCATTCACCCACAGGTAGGGTCTTCCTTCTCTTAGACCCTGGTACTCGGCGAGAGTGGCTTTTCCGGTTTGCCAGATGATTTGAAGCCCTTCCTTTCCCAATTGATCCATATGCGAGGCCAGGGCTTCGTTAATGCTTCTGGCTCCCAGGCTGCCGCCGATGGCAAGAATCGTCTGCTTTCCTTCCTGCAGTCCAAAAAACCGGAGCGCCTCTTTTTGGGACACTTCGGAATGCAGGATGCTTTTTCGCACCGGATTTCCGACCACCCTGGTTTTTCCTGGTGGAAAATATTGCTCCATTCCCCTGGATGCCACAAAAACCCGGACTGCCCTTTTCCCAAGGAGAATATTGCTTTTTCCCGGGTAGGAATTGCTTTCATGAATGAAGGTGGCGATGCCCTGCATTTGGGCCATCCTTAATACCGGAAAGCTGGAATAGCCTCCCACCCCGATTACCGCATCAGGTTTGAAGGAATTCAAAATACTCCTCACCTGAAAAAAACTGCGGATCAGCTTGAGCGGCAGTCCTATATTTTTTATCAAAGAACTCCTGTTATATCCGGCGATCTTCAGCCCGATGATCGGGAATCCGGCCTCCGGAATTTTTTCCATTTCCATTTTCCCCTTTGCCCCTACAAAGAGGATGTCCACCCCCGGCAATTGCCGCTTCAGTTCGGCGGCGATGGCCAGTGCGGGGAAGATGTGCCCTCCGGTGCCTCCCCCTGCAATGATGATCTTCCTGGTCACCGTGTCCGGTCGGGTTTTATGAGTCAAATCCTCCTGTAGCATGCGCAATTCCTGTTTTATTCCTTTGAGTGCCTTTAGGATTCTGCAGGTATGGCCTCCATAGCCTCACTTTCCTCCCGGGCCTTTTTTCCTTCCATCTGTTCCACATTTCTGGCTACGCTCAGGATAATTCCTATGGCAAAACAGGTGAACCACAGACTGCTTCCCCCCATACTCACCAGGGGGAGGGTTACCCCGGTGGTGGGAAACAAATTGACGTTCACCCCCATATTCACCATGGCTTGTATGACCAGGGTGAAACTCAGCGCCACTGCCAGGAAGGCCCCAAAAGCATAGGGGCACTTCTGGAATATCCGGATACTTCGGAAAAGAAAGAGCAAATAGATCAGTATGATGACGGCTCCTCCCACCAGTCCGTATTCTTCAATGATGATCGCGTATATGAAATCACTATAAGGATGGGGAAGAAAATTTCTTTGTTCACTTTTGCCAGGCCCTTTTCCAAACCAGCCACCGGTAGCAATGGCGATTTTGGCCTGTTGCACCTGGTAGGAGGCATCTTTTTTATCAGAGTACATGAAATCCTGGATTCTTCTCACCCAGGTAGACATCCTGCCAAAGGTCAGTACGGCGGGCAGGTCCCGGGAGGTATTGTCTTTTTTATTATAGTAATGGGTGGCTACCATGATGAGCAAAAGCAGGGGTATCAGCGCCGAGCCGATCACCAGCAGTATATGGCGGACCCGTACCCGGCCGATAAACATGAGCATCAGGCCGATGCCAAATATCAGCAGGGAGGTAGAGAGATTTGCCGGTGCTATTAGCATGCAGATGACCAGTACCGGCAGGATCAGGGGCAGGAAACCCTTTTTGAAATCCTTGATTACGTCCTGCTTGCGGCTGAGTTGCCTGCTCATATACATAAACAGGGCCAGCTTGGCCATATCCGAAGTTTGAAAAGTCATATTGATGACCGGCAATCTGATCCACCGGTTGGCTTCATTGATACTGGTACCAAACTTGAGGGTATAAAATAGCAGGGGGATGGATATCAGGAACAATATGGTGGCCACCCGTGAATAGATCGTATAGTTTACGCGGTGGGCAAAATAGATGATGAGTACCCCCAGGGAGATAAACCCGATTTGTTTGAACAGGTAGCTTTCCGTACTGCGGTTCATCTTATAGGCCAGTGATCCGATACTGCTGTATACGACAAGGATGCTCACTATGGTAAGCATGAGCACAATGGCCCAGATCACCTTGTCCCCTTTGGTCCGGCGCAGGATATTGCCCGTCACCCCATGGTAGGCAGAGGTGAGGGTTGCCGCTGATATGTCCTTTTCATCATTCATGCTTCCGGGTAACTTATATTTTCAATTTTTAATTTTCATAAATCCTTGACCGCTTCTTTAAATTGCCTGCCCCTGTCTTCATAATTCTTAAACAGGTCAAAGCTGGCGCATGCCGGAGACAATAATACCGCATCTCCTTTGGAGGCAAAATGAAATGCCGCCTGGACCGCATCCTTGGCGCTTTCGGTATTGACCATTAGCCCGATTTCCTTGCCAAAGGCCTCGTGAATCTTCCGGTTGTCCTTGCCCATACAAACGATTGCCTTTACCTTCTCCTTCACCAGGTCTTTGAGGATAGAGTAGTCATTTCCCTTGTCGATGCCGCCCAGGATCAGGATCACCGGCTTGGTCATGCTTTCCAGGGCGTACCAGGTACTGTTGGTATTGGTGGCCTTGCTGTCATTGATGAATTCCACGCCTTTAATGGTGGCTACGGTTTCCATCCGGTGTTCCAGGCTGTGAAAAGTCTGCACTGCATCGCGGATCTTTTCTTTTCGGATGTCCATTACTACTGCTGCAAGTCCTGCTGCCATGGTATTATATTGATTATGCTTTCCTTTGATGGCGAAGTCTTCTACACTCATTTTCATTTCTTCCTGCTTCCATTTCAAATGCATGGTAGCATTGGTGATATAGGCTCCTTGGGGTAGTTCTTTATTCATGCTAATGGGTAGTGGGTTAGTGCGATTTAAAAATTGGTTCAGATATTTAATGGTTACGGGATCATCCCCGTTATATATAAAAATGTCTTTTTCGGTCTGGTTTTTTATGATATTGAATTTGCTTTTGATATAATTTTCAAATTGATACTCATATCGGTCCAGGTGGTCTTCGGTGATGTTCGTCAAAATGGCCACGTCTGGGCGAAAATCACGGATGTCATCCAACTGAAAAGAACTTATCTCGGCCACATACACTGCCCTGGGATCTCTGGCCACCTGCCTGGCAAAGGAATATCCGATATTGCCTACCAGGGCGCAGTCCAGGCCACCTTCCTTGCAGATGTGGTACATCAGGGCCGTCGTGGTCGTTTTCCCGTTACTGCCGGTAATTCCGATGATCCTGCTTTCACCCTTGAACCGGTAGGCCCACTCAATTTCACTGACGATTTCCACCTCTGCCTTGCGCAACTGCTTCACGATCGCACTTTGTTCAGGTATGCCCGGGCTTTTGACCACTACCTCGGCATCCAGAATTTTTTCCAGGGTGTGACCGGATTCTTCAAATGCGATTCCTTCTACATTCAGCTCATCCCTGAACG
>JAJXYG010000122.1:1609-3847 GCA_021780705.1 Bacteroidota bacterium | reverse complement strand
CTTTGCATGAAATCCATGGCTTTGCCTTCAGAAATGCCTTCTTTGATATCCAGCAATACCAGTTCTTCACAGAGTTCCTTGCGTGCGATATTATCGGCGCAGGTTGCACCTACAGCTCCTGCTCCTACTACGGTTACTTTCATTGTATTATGTTTTTTAAATAGATGATTAAGGGCTTCAAAGGTAACAGAATATACCTTTTAGAAAAATGATGTTTGACTGCCCGGGTCATGATTCTGATATTTTTTTAAAAGTTCCTTAACGGCCAGAGTTTTTATTTTTAACCTTCGCAGGAGTCCAAATTCCCAAAATCGCATGAAAAGTATTCTGACCGGGCTTGTTTTTACCCTATTCCTTTCTAGCAGGGCATCTGCCAACATCCATCTGGCCATCCTTGTACGGCCAGGCAGTACTACGGTCACCCTTCGCTGGAATATGACCGATTACCCCGGCTTGACCACCTATGCCCTCTTCGAGAGTCCAGACGGGGTCACCTGGAATATTGCAGCTGCCAATCCTGCTGAACGCAGGTACACAGGATCCACCATTATGCAATACCGAAAGAAATTTACTTATCAAAAGGAATTGTACTTCAGGGTCAAAGTGTACGACCTCAATCAGAATATTATTGCCATTTCCAATACGGCCCTGGTAGTCAATCCTGAGTATGGTCACCCCCGGTCCTCATCGTATATGGAACCCACTACCCCATTCGGGGAAGCACCCACCGGATCCCAAAGCTATTGGCAATTAGAGACTTTACAAGGACAGCAACAGCTGGACCTGCGTTATGTAGGACTGAGTCCTGTAAAAGGGGTAATTAATGTTGATATATATGACAGCCGGGGAAAGGTGGTGCAAAGATTCAGAGCCTCCTCAAAGGAAAGACGTTTGGCAATTCCCATCAGGCAACTGCAAAGGGGAACCTATCACGTCGTGCTCAACGTGGAGGGTCAGAAAGAATTAAACACCTACTTTTCTAAGTTTTAGTTTTGCCAAGGGCGGCAGCAATCAGGCTGACTTTCACACTACCTTCAAAATTGGTAACCAGTTGCCGCTTCTTGTCATATACAAATATGGAAGGCAGGTTCCGTATCTTGAAAAAAACAGGGAAAAAGAACTGGGTATCACGGGCCATGGTAATTTCAGGATAATCGGCAATCTTGTAATCTTTATAGAACTGGATCATTTCCTGGTACGGGAGATAGGTGATCATCACGATCTGGGTGTTTTTGAACTGGGAAATATCCGCAAGAAGGGCCTCTGTTTCATGCTGGCAGTGTTCACATTCTGGACTAAAGATGATGAAGACCGTAGGCTTTCTCTTCTTCAGGTCGTTCCGGGTGAACGCCGTGCTATCGGGTGCTTTGAATACCGTAAACTCCGGGATCGTCGGGAACCTCCGGTATATGGGCACAGAGGTATTTGCCTGGCTAAAAGCTGTCAAACCAAGAACCAGGCTGACACAAATGAGTATAGTCTTTTTCAAAGTGCAATCTTTTTATAAAGATAATCCAATAAGATAAATCACACCTGCAATTGTGACCCGATGGATGGAAATTAACATTCAGTGAACTACCCCCTGCCATGAACCCGCAGGTTTTAGACTCCTTTACATAAATCCTCCCCGAATTTCCTCCATTTTTTATACCTTCACCGCCCAAAAAATAAAGTATTACTCATGGCATCTACTTCAGATATCAGAACAGGCCTCATTTTAAAGATTGATGGCAGCCTTTATTCCGTAATTGAATTCGGACAAAACAAGACCGCGAGGGCGGCTGCCAAAGTATGGGCGAAATTGAAAGGGGTTGATAATAACCGAACGATCGAACAGACCTGGAACAGTGGAGAAACTATCTTTCCTGTCAGGGTGGAGAAGAAACCTTACCAATTCCTTTATAAGGATGATTCAGGGTATAATTTTATGGATAACGAAACCTATGAACAGATCACCGTTGCTCCTGAAATGATTGATGCACCCCAATTTTTAAAGGAAGGCCAGGAAGCAGCTGTACTGATCAACGGGGAAACGGACCTTCCAATGGGAGTAGAATTGCCCGACAAGATTGTACTTCAGGTAACCTATAGCGAACCCGGGATAAAAGGTGATACTGCCACCCGGACCCTCAAGCCTGCCACGGTTGAAACCGGAGCCACCGTAAACGTGCCACTCTTTGTAAACGAGGGAGAATTGATCCGGATCAACACCAAGACCGGAGAATATGTGGAAAGAGT
>JAJXYG010000122.1:0-1599 GCA_021780705.1 Bacteroidota bacterium | reverse complement strand
TCTGAAACAGGGCACCCTGGCTGCATTTATTTTTGGCAATTTCACAAATATTACCCTATCTTCATTTCCCGTATTTTGATTGAAAAATGAGCATTTTTGGCTGAATTTGGCCCTATTTTCAAGGAAAACCGATTGATTTTGGCGATTATTTTCTTTTTTAAAAAATGCTATTTTAATAAATCATCCCTATCTTAGCTACCCGTTTTTCAATTTTTAAACCCAATCGGTCAATATGGACATTAAACAAATCCAGGAGCTGGTAAAGCTCATCAACAAGAGTAATATCGGCGAACTCAGTATTGAGAAAAACGATTTTAAGATTACCATTAAACAAAAGAAAGAGTCTGTTCAGCAGTTTGTAGCCCCCATGGCTGCTCCTATGCTTGCTCAGGCCCCGGTTCAGGTTCCAGCCGCCGCCGCGGCAGCCCCAGGCCCCAAGAAGGGGGAATCTGAAGCACCCAAGGCCGAAAAACTGCTGACTATCAAGAGCCCTATGATAGGTACCTTCTACCGTCAGCCTGCTCCGGACAAGCCCATCTTCGTCAATGTAGGAGATGAAGTTAAAGTAGGTCAGGTTGTTTGTATTATCGAAGCCATGAAGCTCTTCAATGAAATTGAAAGTGAAGTGGCCGGTACGATTGTCAAGGTATTGGTAGATGATGCCTCACCGGTGGAATTTGACCAGCCCTTATTTCTGGTGGAACCTGCATAAGTAACCTTTTCTAAATACTTCATTTTGTTCAAGAAAATATTAATAGCCAACCGAGGCGAAATAGCCCTCCGCGTGATCAGAACCTGCAAAGAAATGGGCATCAAGACCGTGGCGGTGTATTCTACGGCAGATAAAGACAGCCTGCACGTGAAATTCGCAGATGAAGCGGTCTGCATTGGAAAGCCCTCCAGCGCGGACAGTTACCTGAATATTCCCCATATTATGGCTGCGGTGGAAATCACCAATTCAGATGCCATTCATCCAGGGTATGGTTTTCTGGCCGAAAATGCCAAGTTTGCACAAATCTGTGCCGATCACAAAATCAAATTCATTGGTCCCAATGCGGAAATGATCAACAGCATGGGAGACAAGATCACAGCCAAGGATACCATGATCAAGGCCGGGGTTCCTGTCGTCCCCGGTGGCCAGGGTCTGCTTGCCGATACCAACGAGGCCAAAAGCCTTGCTGCAGAAATAGGATATCCGGTCATATTGAAGGCTACGGCAGGTGGAGGCGGAAAGGGAATGCGGGTCGTCTGGGAGGAAAAGGAGATGGAAAAGGCGTTAGATACTGCCAGGGCGGAAGCCGCCGCTTCGTTCAAGAATGACGGGATCTACATGGAGAAATTCGTGGAAGAACCACGCCATATTGAGATCCAGATAGCCGGTGACCAGTTTGGCAATGTGTGCCATCTAAGTGAAAGGGACTGCTCCATCCAGCGCAGACACCAGAAATTGGTGGAAGAATCTCCTTCTCCTTTTATGACTCCTGAATTAAGAGAACGCATGGGAGAGGCTGCTATCAAGGCTGCCTCGGCAATCAACTATGAAAGTGTGGGTACCATTGAATTCCTGGTAGATAAACATCGTAATTTCGATTTGATGGA
>JAJXYG010000021.1 GCA_021780705.1 Bacteroidota bacterium | reverse complement strand
TTCCCTGATGGCTTCCTCCAGACCCATCCCTTCCGCCCTCAACTGATTGGTGAAGTCCACCAGTAAAATTGAATTCTTCACTTCCACTCCGGCCAGGCCGATAAATCCCACTATGGCCACAAAGGACATAGGGTTACCCGTTATCCAAAGCAGGGTGATTCCTCCAATAATTCCTAGGGGGATGACAGAAAGCACGATCAACATGCTCTTAAAAGTTTTGAATTCAAGGATCAGGATCATCAGGAACAGGAAAATTGTGGCAATTACCACCGTCATAAAACTTCCCCCAAAGGCATCCTGTTCACTTTCAGCCTCCCCAGCAAGCTGCCAATGATACCCGGCGGGTAATTTAATCTCGTTTAGTCTCCTGGTCAGGTTCTTGGCGATCTGGTCTGCCAGGTATCCTTTACCCGTAAAGGCAGTCACGACTACAAATCTTTTTTTATCAAGGTGCTTAATTGTGGTAGGGGAGGACTCGAACTCAAGTCGGGTAACTTGGTCCAGCGGGATGGGAGTACCCAGTGCGTTGTCTACATACAGATTATGCAGGCTATTTAGTGTGGGAAAGGTTTTTCGGGGCGTGTTTACAACGATGTCATAGTCATTGTCCCTGGAGTCCGTAAAAGTTCCAATTGTCAATCCAGCAATGGCTAGTCGCACTGTATTTTCAATAGACGCGGTTGAAATCCCAAGTGTTCTGGACTTTTCCCGGTTGATGTGAAGCTTTAGGTCGGATTTCAGGACACCGATGTCGTTGTTTACATAAATAGCGCCCGGAGTGGCTCTCAGGATCTGTTCTACTGAATCCGCCAGGGATCTTAACGTGTCGAGATTCTCGCCCTTTATGCGCACTGCAATAGGGGCTTCAATAGGAGGCCCTTGTTCAAAATCTTTCACTTCAATTTTGGAACCCGGGATTCCGGAAAATTTCATCCTGAGAGATTCAATAATCCTCTTCTTTTTTTGCGGGGATACATCGGGGTATAATTGGACAAATACCTGGGAAAAATCAGGTTTCTCATTTTCAGGGATTACATTATAGTAAATTCTGGGATTGCCCTTTCCAACATTGGTAGTGAAATATTCCACATTGGGCTCTTGGTGGAGCACGCTTTCCACGTAGCGGGAAATGCTGTCAGTTGTCTCGATATTGCTTTGCAGCGGGGCATGGATATTGATCATGAACTCCGGCTTTTCCGAAGAAGGGAATAGTTTAAAACCGATGATTTTAAAAACCCCAAGTGACAATCCAAATATGGCGAAAGCTCCGATTAAGGTAGCTAGTGGACGTCTAAGTGCCACATCCAACAAGCGGGAGTAAGTGGCGTGAATGCCTTTTTTCAGGGCTCGCAAGAAGATGTTGCCTTCCTGATTGTGGTTGCTTTTAAGTACCAGGCTGGCCATAAACGGCACCAGGGTCAGGGATACCAAGAGTGAGGCGAGAACTGAAGACATCACTGCGACTGGCAAACATCTTATGAATTCACCGGGGGCATCCGGCAGGAAGGCCAGTGGTAAAAATGCTACAATCAGTGTAGCGGTGGTACCGATTACTGCCAGGGTAATCTGGCTGGTACCCTTGATCACCGCATCGCGTCGGGATGCTCCTGAGCGAAGCCACCGTTCAATGTTTTCTATTACGACTATACTGTCATCTACCAGCAGGCCGAGGGCCACCACCAGGCCGACAATACTAAGTTGGTTGAGCGAATACCCCAAAGCATTCAAAAATACAATCCCTATTCCCAGCGATATCGGAATGGCGGCCATGACTACCACCGCTGCTCTCCACCCCAGGGGCACCAGGGTAAACATGACCAGGCCGATGGCAATTAAAAAGTCCACACCGAGACCACCCAACCTTCTGGAAACATTATCTGCCTGGTCAAAATTTTTCACCAGTTCAATATTGGGGGGAAGTGTCTTTTCAAAAGCTTTTATGACAGGATTATAGGCTTTTTGAGTCATGGCAATGTTCTCATCCGGCTTTTGGGCGGCAGTAACTAAGACGCAGCGATGACCATTTAACCGGATGATATGCTGGGGCTCGGATTCATTTAGGGAAATGTCAGCCACATCTTTAAGATAAATCACCTTTCCCCCTGCAGTATTTATGATGGTATTTTTGATATCGTCCAGGCTCTTGAATTTTCCACCTGTTTTTATATTAAAGGTTTTGGTCCCGGCCACGATACTGCCTCCTGGAATATTGGTGTTTTCACTTTGGATGCTGCCTATGATATAATTCAGGGGAATTTTTAATTGAGCGATCTTATCCAGATGAAGTTCGACACGAACTATCTGATCCGGGATCCCGTGGTAATTGACATCTTTGAGTGATTTAATTTTTTCAAGATCACTTTTGAGCTGATCGGCATAATACTTCATACTTTCATCCGAGGCGTTTTCCGAAACCAGGGCAATTTGAAGCACACTTACATCCGTGGGGGTGACCTTTTGCACTTCCAGGCTGTACAGGTCTTTGGGCAGTTTGCTGCGGATCGAATTTACTTCCCGCACCAATTCCTGGTATTTGTCCTCGACATTGCTATTGTAATTATATTCCACCATAATTACTGCAACCCCGTCATTAATCGTACTGGTGATTCTTTTGAGATTTTCCAGTTCACTTACCTTCTTTTCAATGGGCTTTACCACGAGTTCTTCCATGTCTTTTGGACTGGTACCCGGGTAGACTGCCACAATAGGGAATTGGGGAGGTTTGATTTCAGGATCCTCTTCTCTGGGCATGCTAAGCAAGGTGTTGAGACTTACTGCAATCACCATAAGGAAGACGACCAGGGTAAACTGGTAATTCTTGACAAAAAAGGAGGTAAATCGCATATGACTTTCTTATCTAAAGATGAACGGTTAGTGTTTGATGGATATCGGGGAATGATTTTGCAGGAAAGGGCTTCCCGAGGTGATAAGCAGGGAATGCCCTTCCAGACCACTGGCAATGGTTACGGAGTTGGTATTGATCTCACTTATTACAACCGGCACCTTCAGTGCGGTTTTCCTGTCGTCTGTCACAAATACAAAACCTTGTTTCCCATTGGCATCCAGCAGGGACAAATAGGGAATGGTAACAGAGTGAATAGTTTGAGATGGATAAATAACCGCCCTTCCAAACATCCCCGCGCCGGGGACTTCTTTTTTGAAATCCACTTTCAATTCGATCTCAAAGGAGCCTGTGGCTGGGTCCGCTGCCATCGATCTATTAGTGACCCGGGCTGCGAAAGGCTTGCTTCCCAATCCATCAAATTGCACCTGTGCACTGTCTCCCAGGGATATTGCTGCCCATTCTTTATCAGAAACCCCCGTTTTAAGAACCCACTGGCTGGTCCCCGAAGTGATATTCATGACAATTACTGGAATACCGGGTCCCGTTATTTCACCCTGATTAGACAACTTTTTGATGATAAACCCGGATGCGGGCGCCACAATCTTTGCGTATCGTTGATTAAAAATGGCCTGCTGGTAGGATTCAGTGGCCATATCCAGCCCTGTTTGGGCATTCTGCAATTGTTCCAGGGTTACGACGCTGTCATTATATAGATTTTGGGCGCGCTGATAATCCCGGTGCGCTTTTTCCAGTGCCAATTTGGCTTGAGCCACCTGGGCTCCAATCTCGGTAGCATTCAGGCTGGCGAGGATCTCTCCCTGGTGGACCCTTTGGCCCTCCGATACATAAATATGATCAATAACCCCGCCCACCTTGAAGGACAGCCTTGCTTCATGGCGGGTGGAGAGAAGCCCGGAGGTGCGGATCACATTAAGGGAACTTCCGGCCACAATCGGGACCACCTTTACTGCAATGGTATCTGACATGGTTGTCAGTTGGGGGGAA
>JAJXYG010000226.1 GCA_021780705.1 Bacteroidota bacterium | reverse complement strand
CGGGGAGCCGGGTTCCCGCCACACGGAACCGGAAACCCGGCTGGAAGTCATTTTTCCCGCATATCTGCAGGGACGGGTGATTCAGGCCCTGCAGGAAAGCCATCCTTATGAGGAGGTTGCCTACGATATTTATTCGCTGGAAAATGCCTGGAATGAGTTGGGAAGCGGGATGGTCGGCCGTCTGGCAACCCCCATGCCTGAAAAAGAATTTTTGGCCCTGTTAAAAGAAAGGTTTCACCTGTCGGTGATTCGCCATACCACCCTGTCTGGAAGGCCCATTGAGCGGGTGGCTCTCTGCGGAGGGGCAGGAAGTTTTCTGACTGGGGCAGCAAAAGCAGCTGGTGCTCAGGCATTTATCACGGGAGACGTGAAATACCATGAGTTTTTTGATGCCGACTCCTCCCTGTTGTTGATTGATATCGGTCATTATGAAAGTGAGCAATATACAATTGATTTGCTCCACGATATTTTACGCCAAAAATTTCCTAACTTTGCCGTCCTTAAAACAGAAGTCATTACCAACCCGGTGCATTATTTTCAGTAAAATGGAATCCGGGACTCTGACTTAAGGAGCTAAAATCAAGTTTTCAATATGGCACAAACAAAAGATTTCTCCGTCGAAGAAAAATTATCCGCACTTGTAAAACTCCAGAAAATTGACAGCAAACTTGACGGGATTCAGATCCTGAAGGGGGAGCTTCCCATCGAGGTCAGTGACCTGGAAGATGAGATCGCGGGACTCCATGCACGTCAAAACCGTATCGAAGAGGAAATTAATGGGATCCAGCAATTCATTGAAGGCAAGAAGGCAGCCATCAAGGAATCCCAGGATCTGGTGAAGAAATATGAAAAGCAAAGTGAAAGTGTAAAGAACAACCGGGAATTCGAGGCGATCAACAAGGAAATTGAAATGCAGACCCTGGAGGTGAAACTCTCAGAAAAGCATATCAAGGACGCCACTGAAGAAATTGCTGAAAAGGCAAGGCAGCTTGAAGCAGCCAAGAAAGCGGTTGCTACCAAGGAAACCAACCTGAAGGGAAAGAAGGGAGAACTGGAGAAGATCATTGCAGAAACTGAAAAAGAAGAAAAGCACTATAATAAAATGGCTGCCGCAGCCAGGGCAGAAGTGGAAGAAAGGTTTCTGATCAGTTATGACCGTATCCGCAAGAATTACCGCAATGGCCTGGCAGTGGTTCCCGTGGAAAGGGATTCCTGCGGGGGATGCTTCAATGCCATTCCTCCCCAGAAACAAAGTGAAATCAAGCAGCGTAAAAAGATCATCGTCTGCGAAAACTGTGGACGAATCCTGGTAGATGACGATCTGAATAATTCCATTGAGGTAAAGTAGTTTTTTGAAATATAACTTGTCAGACAGGGGTGCATCGCACCCCTGTCTGCTTTTACACAGGTCCGTAATCCCAAGCGCATCTAAAATTGGGGTAGATAAAATTAAGGGGGGAATGGTCCGGTTTCAGGAATTAGTGTAATTTGCTTTTCCTCAATTATGCTACAACATCTGCACATACAGAATTATGCCATTATAGACAACCTGGACATCCATTTTTCATCCGGACTCAATATCATTACCGGGGAAACCGGGGCGGGAAAAAGTATCCTGATGGGCGCCCTCAGCCTGATACTGGGAGAAAGGGCCGATACTTCCGTGTTAGCTGACAAGGACAAGAAATGTTTTATTGAAGGAACTTTCCAGTCAGGCAGCGCTGAGGTGAAACGGTTTTTACAGGATAGCGACCTGGATAGTGAGCCGGAACTGGTCATCCGCCGGGAAATCTCTGCCAGTGGCAAATCAAGAGCCTTCGTAAACGATACCCCTGTAACCCTGGCACAACTCAAAGCACTGTCCACCCTGCTTGTAGACCTGCACCAGCAGTTTGATACCCAGGCACTGGGTGAGAGTGATTTCCAAAGAGAAGTACTGGACGCCCTGGCTGGGAACGGGAAGGAACTGGAAGGGTATCTGTCGGTATTTAAAGCATATAGCACCTGTCAAAAAGAACTGACTGCAATGAAGGAAGCTGAAGAAGCAGCCAATAAGGATCTGGATTATCACCAGTTTCTTTTTGATGAGCTGGAGCAAGCCCATTTTTCTGACAATGAACTGGAACAGATTGAATCGGAGATCAGGTTCATGAGCCATGCAGAAAATATCAAGGAATCGCTGGTGCAGATCTATTATGAACTGGAAGAAAGTGAACGACCCCTGGTGCAGGAACTCAAAACCCTTTCAGGCAGGCTGAAATCTCTGGAAAAGTATCACCCGGGGGTCACCTCCCTGGTTTCCCGGATAGATTCCCTGCAGATCGAACTCAAGGACATTGCCGGGGAAATCGAGGGGATCAACCATGCGGTCTCCTATGATGCAGAAAAAATGCAGATCCTCAATGACCGGATGACCGAAGGATACCGGCTACTCAAAAAGCACGGGGTTACCACTACCGCGGAATTACTGGCGATCCAGGAGGAACTTTCTGGGAAACTGCAAAAGGTATCGAGTCTTGCTACTGATATTATACGCAAGGAGCAGGAAGCTGCCGATTTGCGCGAAAATGCGCTTAAAATTGCCGGAGCCCTCACGCAGGGACGTACCCGTCAGGTTCGGCCCTTAGAAACCAAGGTGAACAGTCTTTTGAAACGGGTGGGTATGCCCAATGCACATTTGAAGGTCTCACTCACCCGTACCCGGGAACTGGGTCCTTTCGGCATGGACAATATTGAATTTTTATTTAATGCGAACCTTCCTTCCGGAGCAAAGAATGCCGATTCCCATTTTGAACCTCTTCGAAAAGTGGCCAGTGGGGGAGAACTCAGCCGCCTGATGCTGAGCATCAAATCCCTGGTGGCAAAAAGCGTTCAACTACCCACTCTTATTTTTGACGAAATTGACAGCGGCATCAGTGGAGAAGCAGCCCGCCAGGTGGGGATACTGCTTAAGGAGCTGGCCGCAAACCACCAGATCATCTCTATTACCCATCAGCCCCAAATTGCAGCCAAGGCGGACTGCCATTTCTTTGTGTATAAAGAAATTCGCAATAACAAGATCGTTACCTCCATCAAAACACTTAATCCCGACGAACGGATTACCACCATCGCAGTAATGCTGAGTGGTGAAAAGCCCACCGCAGCAGCATTTGAGAATGCCAAAGAAATGATGCGCAATTAATTTCAGGGAGAACCGGTCAGTTTGAGTGATCTTAAGAGGTGAACGAAAGGTCAAATACGCGGGAACCCTGCATTACCCGCATTTTCGTTCCTGATTTTACGGATGGGTGGTTAGTGGGATACCAGTTTCTGCCTTCAGGTACCAACAGCAAAAGACCTTCATCATCCCCGAGTGCTATAAAATTTTCTTTGGGTTCCTGTCTGCTAAATACAGGAAGGCCATACTCTTTCTGAAGCCATGCCGAAATGTCCCCCACGTGGTCTACCGGCAGGCCGATTTCACTGACGGAAAGGATATGGGAGGGATCAAATGGTGGGGTATTATTTATTTGGAGCCCGGAACGGGCGATAAATTCAAGGATATTTCCATTATTGTCCCAGAAGTAAAAGGATTTTGCCTTCCAGCCTGTAAAGTCTACGATTAATTCACCATCAGGAATTTCTATTAAGGAAACCCTTCCCCGGATCCAATCCAGGGCATCTTCTATCTGGTTGCTTGCAATATTGAATGCAATGTGATAGTTCGGTTGGGTATCGGAGGATGCCTGGAAGGAGAGCCTGGTGGTACCCACCTGGTAGGATACCTCCTCACTATTTTTATCCTGTTTCTGAAATCCAAGTTGGCGGGAGTAGAATCTTTCGGTTCCAGCCAGATCGTCTGTCCATATTTTCAGTTCAATTATCTTCATGGTC
>JAJXYG010000171.1 GCA_021780705.1 Bacteroidota bacterium | reverse complement strand
GCTGAAAAATACAAACTTAGAATCAGTGAAAAATTAGCCTCTTACATTAAGACTGCCTATCACAGTTGTCATGACAATTTAGACGAAGTCCAGTTGAATCATTTTGGAAAGGTGTTATATAGTAAAAAGAATCTTCAAGAGAAATTGTCTCATTTATAGCCCTCCAATACTTAAATCCAAACTGACTATTTTCGAGCGCCACTGCCTGCCAGGTTTCGGCTATGTCCCTTATTGAATCCAACCGTATTACGATTATGCTTAAATAATTTCTTAAAATTGCATCATATTGGAAGCAATGGGTTTATTCAACCCAAAGCCTGCTTCAGATCTGCTACCAGGTCATCGGCATCTTCGATTCCGACACTCAGGCGTATCAGGGAGTCTGCCAGCCCGTTACGCAACCGCTCCTCCCGGGGAATACTGGCATGGGTCATGGAAGCCGGATGGCCAATCAGGCTCTCCACTCCCCCGAGGCTTTCAGCCAGTGAAAACAACTTTGTCGAGGAAAGCACTTTGAAGGCGCTGTCCAGGCTGTCTTCCTTGAGGGTAAAGCTCATCATCCCTCCGAATCCCCGCATTTGTTTTCGTGCAATCTCATAATTGGGATGATCTTCAAATCCACACCAGAAGACCTTATCCACCCTGGGATCTGCCCTCAGCCACCGGGCGATCACCAATCCATTGGCACAATGCCTTTCCATCCGGACGTGCAGGGTTTTTAATCCCCTTAAGATCAAAAAACAATCCTGGGGACCGGGAACCGCTCCGCGGCTGTTTTGGATAAAGGCCAGTTTCTCGTGCAACCCGGGATCATTCATGATGATGGCACCCAGTACGGTATCGCTATGCCCCCCCAGGTATTTGGTGGCGGAATGTACCACCAGGTCCGCACCCAGGTCCAGGGGGTTTTGCAGGTAGGGGGAAGCAAAGGTATTGTCCACACAGAGCAGGACCTGGTGCTTTTTGGCAATGGCGGCCACCGCAGCAATATCGGTAATTCGCATCATGGGATTGGTAGGAGTTTCCGTCCATATCAGCCGGGTCTGGGGATTGATGTATTTTTCCACATCGGAAGCCTCCTGCATCGACACAAAATGGAATTTGATACCGTATTTCTGAAAAATCTTTGTGAAAAGCCGGTAGGTACCACCATACATGTCGCTGGCAGCAATGACCTCATCTCCCGGATTGAGCAGGGTGATCACCGCATCGGTGGCTGCTGAACCGCTGGAAAAACAGAGTCCGTACTTCCCGTTTTCGGCAGCAGCCAACGCATTTTGAAGTGCATGGCGGGTAGGGTTTTGTGTACGCGCATATTCATACCCCTTGTGTTTGCCGGGGCTTTCCTGGACAAAGGTGGAGGTCTGGTAGATCGGGGTCATGATGGCTCCGGTAGCCGGATCAGGTTCCACGCCTGCATGAATGAGTCGGGTAGCTAATTTCAATTTGTAAAGTTTTGATGCGGTCCTTATGGGCGCGCAGGTAAAAAATTAATTCAGAATGTGATGGGCAGGGAGACGTTTGCATCATCCCAGTAAATATCCATGGTCGCTCCTCCGCCACGCGCATGAAAGACAATAGTGAGCGCTTCGGTGGGACCGAAGTGCACTACCGGAATGTCGGTCCTTAATACATCCCTGCTGGAATCATAATGAAAGCTCCCCCAGGTATCGGTATCCCGGTTCAGGATGAGGGTCCAGGTGTCCGGGTAGGGAATGGCATATACCGTATAACGTCCCTTGGGAACTTTTTTCTGATCGATCCTTACCTCAGTGAAGAATTCAATTTCGGTAGCCTCATTGGCCCCGAGCCTCCACACCTGTCCAAAGGGAATCAGGTCACCAAAGATTTTACGGCCTTTCATCTGGGGCCGGCTATAAATCACTCGCATGACAGGGGTACCCGAAATCTTTCCCTCCACTTTCAGTATGGGATAATTGGCTGGAAAATAACTTTCATCCATGGGAGACTTGTCCAGTCCCGGCAGGGAATCCGTACTGACCTGGGCTGACACCTGGCCTGCTGCAGCCAGCAACAAAAACAACATTAGGGTTCTCATCATTTTCTGAGTTTGCAAGTAAATCAGATATTACCCGCCAGAAGCCGGCGGGCATTTTCAGTAGCAAAGGTGGCTAATTCCGGGTAGAATTCCTCATAGCAGGACCTGAGTGCCTCATAACTATTTTGGAATATCTCATAGGCAATTTGAGACTCGTTCAGATAGGCAGCCCGCCGGACAACCCCCTGAAAGCTATCTCGGATCCCGGTCATGAACTGATAATTGTACAGCCAGTTCTGGGATTTCATAAAAGGAACCATCCTTCCAAAGCGTTCCGGCAAAAAGGCCTGGTTTTCGTCCAGGTATTGGTATACCCGGCTGGTAAATATCCTGAGTCCGCCAAAGGAGGCAAACTGCCGGGCATCCATAGCCAGGAAGTGGTCATATACCACATCCACAAAGGCTCCGGAATACAGCCGGTATTGAGGCCTAAACCACAATTTGGCCCTGGCGGTCACAGGATGACTGTCGGTAAATTCATCAATTATCCGGTGTAGCCGGATTCCTTTTTGGATTCCGGCCGGCAGGTCATACTGCGCCTTTCCCTTCACAAAATCGCTGATCAGGTTCCCGGTCACCAAATCCCGCTCGTCTAATGAAAGTGCCGCATGGGCCAGATAATTCATGTCTAAAGTTAATGGGATTCTATGTGAAGAAGGGGTTATAATTCACCGGAGAAATCTACCGTGAATTGTTTAAATTTGGTACAGGCAATTCCCAGACCCCAACGGGATCAGGAAATTGGATTTCACTCAATTCAAAAACGATGTTTTATGGATCACAAGGAAATCACCAACCCGTCCATGGGCAGTAACGAACTGGGAAGGGTATCTACCGAAGAAAACCTTACCGCCAGTATACTGTCGGGTACGGACACCCAGATGCATCTGGCTGCGCTGGGGGCCAAAAAGAAAAAGGATGAAAATCCGGATCACCAGGCCCCGGACAAAAAGGATGAATTTACAACCATGGAAGAAACCGATGAATAGGCCCTCCGGCCCTTTCCGGTTGACCTGAGATCTGGCATCTGGCGCTGGGAAATTAGGAAAAATCAGTATACCTTCCGCCGAAATTAACATGACCCGAGATGTACTTCCTTCCCATTGCAGGTCAGGGCTATAAGTATTGTGAATGGTAAACCCCTTTTACATGTTTCTTGCGGAGCAAAAAAACGAGTCAGGATTTCATAAAATAATCCTGAAGGATCCTTCCAGTGACACCTATGCGGAAATTATTCCTGAATGTGGCGCCATACTTCATAAATATGTGACCCGTACTCAGGAAGGTCTAATGAATGTAATTGAAAGCTATGGGTCCAGCGAGGATTTTGCCGCCCACGCGGAATCCAAAGGGTTTCTGGGACTCAAACTCTCTCCCTACGTATGCCGGCTCGAAAAGGGTACCTACCGGCATCAGGGCAGGCAATATACCTTCGGCAATTATTACCTGGGAAATCACTCCATTCACGGAATTCTCTACCGAAAGCCATTTACCCTGTTGAATACTGCGGCAGGGATGGATTCCGCAAGCGTTTCCATGGAATACCCATACCGCAGCGATGAGCCCGGATACCCCTTTCAATATGATTGCAGGGTAACCTGGGAATTACTGCCCGACAGACGACTCAGCGTCACTACGGAGTGTCTCAACCAAAGTGAAGTGTCAATTCCCATGCAGGATGGATGGCATCCCTACTTTTCCCTGGAAGACCCGGTGGATTCACTTGATCTTTGCTTTCATTCCCGGGAAATGGTGGAGTTTAACTCGGAACTGATCCCTTCAGGCAACCTGATTCCTTACCGGGTATATGACTCTT
>JAJXYG010000285.1 GCA_021780705.1 Bacteroidota bacterium | reverse complement strand
GGTACCAGGACACGTCCGTATGGCAGTAGTGGGTAAGGTAATAGTTCAGTCCCACTGCCATGGAATTGGCATTATTTCCCGAAACTCGCAATTTGCCACCGGATGATTCAATTTCAAATACATCCGTCCCCGATTCAGACGGGATATGGGCAAATTCAATCCTGGAGGACCAGGCGGGCAGAATTCGCTTCGCAAGTCCCCGGGCAGCCGCCACATCGGAATTTTGGGCTAGAGCGGAAATCGGAATAAACAGAATTAAAAACCATAACTTTTTCATTAGCAATAAAATTGTGTCGTAATTAAATAATCAGGGGTAGAGGAATCAGGAACCGAAAATGGAGTACTAAGGATTATGTACCTCGCTCGGGATCATTTACCCTTTCCGGCCCGATGACCTTGAGGCCGGAGGTTTCTTCCCCTTTTACCCCTCTTTTCACGCTGAAAATAGGAATAAACTTTGATATGCAACGAAAATCAGGTGTACTCTGAATTTTACCACACCACTTTTTAGTAGTGTGTATTCACCTACTATTTTGAAGAAGTATTTAAATTGTGAAAAGGATGTGGAATAAGCTATAATTTTAAAAATAGTTCAGACATTCGAAATATGGAGCAATACGTTATCGGAATTGACATTGGAACCGGAAGTACCAAGGCGCTTGCGGTTACAGGAAACGGCTCAGTGATCGCTTCCTCACAGAATTATTACCCTACCCTTAACCCCAGGCCGGGATTTTCTGAACAGGATCCGGAACTGATCTGGCAGGCTTTTACAACCTGTATCCGGGAGATCACCCTTCAGATCAAACAACCCCCTTCTGCCATCAGCCTGAGCAGTTGTATGCACAGTCTCTTATTGATGGACAAAGACCACCTCCCCCTTACGCCTTTAATCACATGGGCGGATACGCGCAGTGAAGAAATAGCTGCAAGGATCAGGAATTCCTCCGACGGAAAATTGCTTTATGAATCCACAGGCACCCCCGTCCACCCCATGACTCCAATGAGTAAAATCATCTGGTTCAGGGAACATGCCCCGGATTTATTTTCCCAGGCCACTCACTTTATCTCCATAAAGGAATTTATCTGGCACCGGCTATTCGGAAGTTACGAGATAGACCACTCTGTCGCTTCAGCTACCGGGTTATTCAATATCCATGAGTTGCAATGGGATTCCAGAGCACTCGAAAAATGCGGAATTGATTCCGCCAAGTTATCCGAGCCCGTCCCTACTGATTATATCAGGACTCCAATAACCGGTGCAATTGCTGCCCATCTGCAGGTTCCCGTCCAAACCCAGATTTTTATTGGGGCCTCGGATGGCTGCCTGGCCAATCTCGGCACCCGGGCCACCCGGCCGGGGTTCGCCGCCGTAACGGTAGGAACCAGTGGGGCAGTACGGATTGCTTCTCCCAGACCAATAGCCCAATATGAGTCTATGCTGTTTAACTATATTCTGGACAGGCACACTTTTATTTGTGGGGGACCGGTCAATAATGGGGGTAATGTGCTCAAATGGGTCTTCAGAACCCTCCTGGGTAATGAAACCCCTTCTGAACTGGATTATGCCAATTTATTTAACCGGGTTAGTGAGGTACCTCCCGGATCCCGGGGTCTGATGTTTCTTCCCTATCTCCATGGAGAACGGGCACCGGTATGGAATGGGGCAGCCAGTGGCGCCTTTGTCGGAATCAGGTCCTGGCACACCCAGGCAGGATTTCTGAGGGCTGCCCTGGAAGGGGTATGTTACGGATTAAATCAAATACTGCAAATCATTGAATCCGCCTCTCAACCCATTGAACAGCTTCAGGTTAGCGGCGGATTTGTTCATTCTTTCACCTGGATGCAGATGCTGGCTGATATTACCGGAAAGCGATTGTCCCTGGTTCAGACCGAAGATGCTTCTGCGCTGGGAGCCGCATTGCTGGCACTGGAGCACCTGGAGTGGTCTGCAGAACCAAGTGTGGAAAATAAGGAAGAGGAAAGTCTGATTGAACCCAATTTGTCCCACCACGAATCTTACCAGAAATATTTTAAGGTGTACCAAACCCTCTATCCGACTTTAATGCAGACCATGCAGCAACTCAGGCAAGTGGAAAATGGCTAGGAAATTCTGATTGAAATCCTTATAAAAAAATACACCGGTCGGAATAATCCTGCCGGTGTATTAATCAGGAAATTAATCAAATAGGCAAAACGGTTTTACAGGAAAGTCGGATATAGTTGAGAATGAAACTTAATTTCCCACGGTGAATGTTCACAGGTTAGCTCGGGCGGCTTTCATATTTATATAAATTCAAAAAATCTAATGCAATCGTTACAATACTACCGAATCTCAATACCACTAATGCCCTGGGACCTGTTTGAAAAGTTGATTGATCAAAAGTAAAGCTTTAGAAAAAAATATAATGTGACCTGGATCACAATTTTCAAAAATTCAGCAATTCAATCCGGTTATGTCCCAGCATAATCCTTCCTGATTCCTGCATGGTCTTTAATTGCCTGGAAACCGCTTCCCTGGAGCAATTCAGGCTTTTTGCGATTTCCCGGTGACTGGTTTCAAGCACTCGGTTGTTGGTCACAATACTTAATCCTTCCAGGAAGAATTCAATGCGCAGTTCCAGGTTCTTGAAAGCAATATTGTCGATCATTTTTAAATACAGCCGGTAATGCATGAGTGAATTATCCAGGATGTACCGGTACCAGCTTTCATAGGTCCTGGACAGGGAATCCTTTTGGGAAAAGGGAATAGAAAGTATGTAGGTTGTTTTAACCGCATACAGGGTCACCAGGCTTTTTTTCTGATCCGGTAGATTATCCTCATAAAGGTTCAGCCCAAAGCTTTGTCCAGGCAAAAGAAATCCGATCAGGTATTCTGATCCGTTTTCACTTTCCCTAAAAATCTTTGCCGATCCCTGCAATATGATGACGGAACTGGTAAGGGGTTGCCCCATTTTGACGATCACCTCATCCTTTTTCTTGGCACGCATAACCCCCTTTCTGCTCAAATCCCTGATCAGTTCCTTTTCAAATGAAGGAAATGCGGCGTTAATTAAATGAAACTTCATATTAAATCAAACTCCTTATGTCCTAGTCGACAGGCTAAGGAGATAATTTAGATGATGGGATTTCATCCCTTTTGGATGGGTAACCCAATATTAAGTTCTCAAGTTTTTTCAGGCAGTAAGATTGGAGAAATGATTCAAGGGGCTATGGAGCCGGCAGCGGGCTGCCTATCAGGATTATCTCACTCCGCTTTCAGTGTTATCCACAAAATTACACAACCTGTTCACACAGATCATCATGAAATTATCATTTCTTCACCCGTATGAACCCGGAGAGGGTCCTGATTGTTTTTTCACTGCCCGCAAGGGAACTAAAGGGCCAAAACCACCATTTATCCAAAATTTATTTCAATGTAGGTGCAAAGACTGACCTTCGCTCATGTTTTTTCTTAAATGCATCCAAGAATCCGATTTTCAATCATAATTTCGTGATTTTTTAGGCAACCACCGGATTTTAAATAATAGCGATGACCATTTTGAACCTGAAATTTTCCCGCAGGCATCCTGCGCTTATTGGTTTTTTCATGATCTCAGTCATATTGCTGCCCGGCATTTCCCGGGCCCAGCAGGGACCCGGAGACTCTGTATTGCAGGATGCCACTCTTAAGAATTGTATCCAGTATGCGATCAAAAACAACCCTGCCATCAAAAATGCCGGGATTGACGAAGACATCGTGGACGCTACCATCAAGTCAAAACTGGCAGATTGGTACCCCCAACTGAGCTTCAATTACGATATTCAATATTATTTCAAACTGCCCACCCTGAATTTTGGCGGTAACCTGATCCATACCGGCACCAAGAGTAACTCCCTG
>JAJXYG010000024.1 GCA_021780705.1 Bacteroidota bacterium | reverse complement strand
CCAGGTTATTGCGCGGGAGACGTTGTATGTCGTGAAGATAGGGGGAAATGTCATTGACGATGCGCCGCAGCTCGAGACCTTCCTGGAAGCTTTTGCCCGGATTAATGGGAAAAAGATCCTGGTGCATGGAGGCGGGAAAATTGCCACCTCTATAGGGGACAAGTTGGGGATTACCTCCCAGTATGTGGACGGCAGAAGGATTACCGATGAGGCCACCATTGACCTGGTCACCATGGTGTATGGTGGGCTTGTCAATAAAAAGATTGTAGCCGGGCTGCAGGCCCACCACTGCAATGCCATCGGGATTTCGGGAGCGGATGCCAACCTGATCCCGGCGGTGAAGCGCCCGGTGAAGACCATTGATTACGGATGGGTGGGCGATATCAAAGAAGACCTGCTTCGCCCGGGGATTTGGGAGTGGTTCCTGGTTCATCAGATGGTGCCGGTAGTAGCGCCGCTTACCCATGACAAGATGGGCCATATCCTCAATACCAATGCCGATACCATTGCTTCGGCGCTGGCTACCTCCCTCAGTACAGCCTACCAGGTGAAGCTGGTATTCTGCTTTGAAAAAGAAGGGGTGCTTGCCGATATGGAGGATGCCAATAGTGTGATCACCGAACTGGATCACCGTCGATATGAAACCATGAAGGAAGGCGGGCAGCTTTTTGCCGGCATCCTGCCTAAAATAGACAATTCATTTGATGCCATCAGAAAAGGGGTCTACAGGGTCATCATTGGGAATTCCTCCAAACTTGGTCAACTCATAGAAGGAAAGGGGGGAACTACCATTTTATAGATAACAGCCTTTACTTACTTACATATTTATGAAAACACTCGGTGTAACGGAGAACGAGCAAATAGACAGAATTTTTTTAGAGACCAAGGAGCTTCTGAAGAAAATGATAGCCATTCCCTCGTTCAGCAAAGAAGAAGACCGGACAGCGGAAGCCATTGAACACTTTCTGCAAGGCCACGATATTCCTGTCAAACGGTATTTGAACAATGTCTGGGCGGTAAACCAGTATTTTGATGAAAAGAAGCTGACGATCCTGCTGAATTCCCACCACGACACTGTGAAACCCAATGCGGGCTACACCCTTCCTCCCTTTGAACCCATTGAAAAGGAAGGCAAATTATATGGCCTGGGCAGTAATGACGCCGGCGGCCCGCTGGTGGGCCTTATCGGTACCTTTCTTTTCTTTTATTCCAAAAAGGATCTTCCTTTCAATCTGGTGATTGCTGCCACGGCCGAAGAAGAGATCTCCGGGCATGACGGAATAGAAATCCTGCTGCCCCGTTTGCCGAGGATTGATTGCGGAATTGTGGGAGAGCCCACCCTGATGAAGATGGCCATAGCGGAAAAGGGACTTTTGGTGATTGATTGCATTGCCCATGGAGCGGCAGGTCATGCGGCCAGAAACGAAGGGGTCAATGCCGTGTATAAAGCCATGAAAGATATTCAATGGTTCAGTAGCTGGCAGTTTGCCAAGGATTCAAAAATGCTGGGGCCGGTTCATATGGCTGTCACCTCGATTTACACCGATAACAAAGCCCATAATATTGTACCTTCCCAGTGCAGGTTTGTAGTCGACATACGGGTCAATGAACGCTATACCTTTGAGGAAGTTATTGCCGAAATCCGCAAGCATATTACCAGTGAGGTGTTGCCCAGGAGTACCCGGCTGAGGCCTTCCTTCATTGCGGAGTCCCATCCCCTGGTGAAGGCGGGACAGCTTCTGGGGGTAGAAGCTTATGGATCCCCCACCTGCAGCGACCGGGCGCTGATGGATTTTCCGGCACTCAAAATGGGGCCCGGAGATTCCGCACGCAGCCATAGTGCCAATGAATTCATCTTCACGGATGAAATTCTAAAAGGCATACAGCTTTACGTGCAATTATTATTAAATATTTGAGTAGCCGGATTCAACCGGCAAAAACAAACGGATCATGAAGAAACTCTGGCAAAAAGAACAGGGAGCGAAATCGGAGGTGGAAAAATTCACGGTCGGCAAAGACCGTGAACTGGACCTTTTTCTGGCCCGCTTTGACGTGCTGGGTTCCCTGGCTCATATCCAGATGCTGGAAACCATTCAATTGCTTACACCCGGGGAACTGGAAGACCTCCGTGTAGGCTTGAAGGAGATCTACCAACAGGTGGAGTCCGGTGACTTCCGCCTGGACCCGGAAGTGGAAGACATCCATTCCCAGGTAGAAATCCTGCTCACCTCCAAATTGGGGGATACCGGCAAGAAGATACACAGTGCCCGTTCCCGAAATGACCAGGTACTGCTGGATATCAAACTTTTTCTCAGAAGTGAAATTGAGTCACTGGTCGAATCGGTATCCGGATTTTTTGATCTGCTGCTGACTCAAAGTGAAAAATATAAAGACTACCTCTATCCCGGGTATACCCACCTGCAGCTGGCCATGCCTTCTTCTTTCGGATTGTGGTTTGGCGCCTACGCGGAAAGCCTCGCGGATGATCTGGTGACCCTTCTCGCAGCCTGGGAGATCGTCAACAAAAACCCTTTGGGTTCTGCAGCCGGCTATGGTTCCTCCTTTCCGGTTAACCGGACGCTGACCACCCAACTGCTGGGTTTTGAGGACCTGAACTATAATGTGGTATATGCCCAGATGGGCCGGGGCAAGACCGAACGGATTGTAGCCCAGGGATTGGCAAATATTGCAGCTACCCTGTCCCGAATGAGCATGGACGCCTGCTTGTATCTGAACCAGAATTTTGATTTTATCTCTTTTCCGGAAGACCTTACCACCGGAAGCAGCATCATGCCTCATAAAAAGAACCCGGATGTCTTTGAACTGATCCGGGCCCACTGCAACCGGATCCAGGCGCTTGCGGGAGAAATCAGCATGATGACTACGAACCTGCCTTCAGGGTACCACCGGGATTTTCAATTGCTGAAAGAAAATATCATCCCCGCATTTACCAACCTGAAGCAGTGCCTCGAAATGGCAGGATTGATGATTGAAAATATCGAGGTGAAGAAAGATATCCTTAACGATGAAAAATACAGGTACCTGTTCAGCGTGGAGGAGATGAACAAACTGGTGCTTCAGGGGGTTCCTCTTAGGGACGCCTACCGGAAGATAGGGGAGTCCATTGCAAAGGGCGATTTTACCTATGACCTGAAAATTCACCATACCCATGAAGGATCCATCGGGAACCTTCAAAATGAATCGATTCGAAGGATGATGGAACAAATCCGGGGTCGGTTCAAATTTGAAAAGGTAAATCACGCATTAAAACAATTATTGAAGTAAATTGCTGTCCCTGGATTGCAGTGTGCTCCAGGTTCAGCCTCCCTGAATCCCCCGGGGGAATTGAATTAAACTATATGTCAGACGGAGTAAAAAAACGGATTGCCATTTTTGGTTCTACCGGGTCCATAGGGACCCAGGCACTGGAGGTGATTGCCGCCAATCCGGCTCTTTTTGAAGTGGAAATCCTGACAGCCCATAGCAATCATACCCTCCTGATAGAACAGGCCATCCAGTTCCATCCCAATGCAGTAGTTATTGGCGATGAAAGTAAATATGCAGAGGTGAAGGAAGCCCTTGAGCCTCATGAGGTCAAAGTCTTTGCCGGAGCCGCCGCCATGGAAGAGGCAGCCGATTTTGACACCTATGACATGATGCTTGCCGCGATTGTGGGATTTGCAGGCCTGAAGCCCACTGTCCGGGCCATAGAAAAGGGAAAGGCGGTAGCCCTCGCTAATAAAGAAACCCTCGTGGTGGCAGGCGATATCGTGATGCAGCTGGCCCTGGAAAAAAGGGTTCCGGTAATCCCGGTAGATAGCGAGCATTCCGCAATTTTTCAATGCCTGATAGGAGAAAACCGGAATAAAATCGAAAAGGTCATCCTGACCGCCA
>JAJXYG010000324.1 GCA_021780705.1 Bacteroidota bacterium | reverse complement strand
TCTAAACCGAAATCCCCCGGCTATCACGTTTCGTTAACATCCGGGGACTTACAATTATTCGTAGATTTGAGAAACATGAGAAAAATGAAGACCCTTATCTCCCTATTGGTAGTTTCATCCCTGGTCTTGGTAGTGGATTCCTGTGCTCAGAATGGTTCGAACCCACACCCCAAAACCCCAATAAGCAAAGAAAATCTCTCAAAATACAACAAGGCCTATTTTGCTGCCGGTTGTTTCTGGCATGAGGAGGCCCTATTTGAAAGTGTAAAAGGAGTGAAAGAGGCGATTTCTGGCTATGCGGGTGGCACTACCCCTAACCCCACTTATGACATGGTCGAGACAGGAAATACCGGACATGCGGAAAGTGTGGAAGTATATTATGATCCCAAAGAAATCTCTTACGAGACCCTGCTGGAGGTCTACTTTGCCGGACAGGATCCTACCCAGGTTAATGGTCAGGGACCGGACCTCGGAACCCAATACCGGTCCATCGCCTTCTATACCAACGATTCTGAAAAAAAGGAAATTGAAAGTTACATTGCCCGGTTAAATGCTTCGGGAAAATATAAGGCGCCCATCGCGGCACAGGTTACCGCCCTGACCAAATTTTGGACTGCCGAATCTTACCACCAGGACTTTATAGCCCAACACCCCGACAATCCATACGTGCTCCATGTCTCCATCCCCGAAATCAGGGTCTTCCAGGAACAATTTCCGCAGTTGATTAAGCCTGATCACAAATTCTAAAGAAGTTCGCTATCAGCCTGAATCAGAGCAATACCATCCTGTAGATTACCGATCTGGGAGCGGCGGTTTATTCTTCCAACAGAAATGTCGTAATTCGCCCCCATACTACCTTTCAGGAATGATCGAACCTCCCTGGTATCTCCCACTCACCGGCAGGTAGGGGTAAATTGAATTAGGTTGACCGCATCTTTTGCTTGATGGCAATGCCTGTTGATAAAGTAGGTGGCCAAATTTAGATACAGGTCGGCAACGCATTTAAAACTCAATCCCACTATTCCCTTATTTTTGCACAAAACAACATTATGGTCGCATTACTGGTTATTCACAATTTCATGCGCTGGTTTGTGCTGCTCTTTGGGATTCTTACTGTGGTAAGGTCCATCGGAGGGCTCAGTGCCAAAAGGGACTTCAAACCATCCGACAGTCAGGCCAACCTATTCTTTATGATAGGAATGGATATTCAGCTGCTTATTGGACTGGGACTCTATTATGCAGGTGACTGGTATCAGAAGTTGGAACATCTGGGACAAAACATGCAGGATCCCTATAACCGATTCTTCACCATGGAACATGGATTTACGATGCTTATCGCCTGGGTGCTGGTTCATATAGGAAGAGCCAGTGTGAAAAAAGCAGGCACTTCGCAATCCAAATTCAGGAAAAGTCTTATTTTTTTCGGGATTGCGCTACTCCTTATCCTGGTGGCCACCCCCTGGCCCTTTAGGGAGATCGTGAGCAGGCCCTGGTTCAGATGGTTTTAGATTCGTACAATATGGAAAGTGAAAGTATGTTTGAAGATGGCATTGAAAAGCCCATCATTCTGATTACAAATGATGATGGAATTACCGCACCAGGAATCCGTAACCTGGTAGATGCCGTAAAAGAATTGGGTAAAATTGTAGTAGTTGCGCCGGACAAACCCCAGAGCGGAATGGGACATGCCATCACCATCGGCATACCCCTGAGGCTGAACCGGGTAGAAGACATCCTGGAAGGGGTTGAATCCTGGCAAACCAGCGGTACCCCGGTGGATTGTGTCAAACTGGCTGTAGACAAAATCCTGCACCGTAAACCCGATATATGCCTCAGCGGAATAAACCATGGCGCCAATCATTCCATCAATGTAATATATTCCGGTACCATGAGTGCTGCGATGGAAGCTTCGATTGAAAGCATCCCATCCATCGGGTTCTCCTTACTTGATTACCGGTTTGAAGCCGACTTCACCGCCTCCAGATTTTATGTCCATAAAATAGTCAGCAGCCTGCTGCAGACCAAAATGGACAAACATCTCCTGCTAAATGTGAATATCCCTGCAGTTCCGCTGGAGTTGATGAATGGGGTGAAGGTCTGCAAGCAGGCTTATGCAAAATATGATGAAGATTTTGACGAGAGGGTGGATCCCCACGGCAAAAAGTATTATTGGCTTACGGGGGAATTCAAAAACTTTGACACCGGAAAGGATACTGATGTCTGGGCTCTGGAACATAATTACGTGAGCGTGGTGCCGGTGCAGTTTGACCTGACCGATTACCAATTGAAAAAATCGCTTGAAAAATCCTGGGATATATTATGATTTTTAAAAAGGACAATTTTCTGTTTGGAACCCTGCTCGGACTTTTTGCTCCGGGAATTGGTTTTCTGCTCTACAAATTTGTAAAATTCAAGGAATTCAGTCTGAAGGACATGTTCCAGTATCTTAAGGAAAATCCCAACCTGATTTCCGTTTTTATCAGTGTATCCCTTCTGGCAAATGCGGTGCTCTTCACCCTGTATATCAACTCCCGCAAGGACCAGACAGCCAAGGGTATCTTTATGATCACCCTGGTGTATGCCCTGGTAGCCATGGCCTTTAAGTATTTTTGAGATCCCCATACTCCTGGAATTTTCCTCTTCGCCCTGGCAGGCCGTAATAGCATAAGGCAGTCATTGGGTGCGACAATCCTCATCCCCTTTTTTATGCCAATTAGTAAGGGTATCCTTCCTTTCACCTACTTAATTCTGCCTATCTTTAGACCAATTTTGTCTTAATGAGATATTACATCATTGCTGGAGAAGCCTCGGGAGATTTGCATGGCAGCAACCTGATACGGGAGATATTGAAGTTGGATCCCCAGGCTTTGATTCGCTGTTGGGGCGGAGACAAGATGGAAGCTGCCGGAGGGGTCCTTGCCAAACATTATAAGGATTTGGCGTTTATGGGTTTTGCCGAAGTGGTGCGGAACCTGCCTACAATCCTGGGCAATCTGGGTTATTGTAAAAGAGACATTGATGCTTTCAAGCCAGATGTACTAGTGCTTATCAATTATTCAGCCTTCAACCTAAGAATTGCCAAGTGGGCCCATCCCAGGGGATTCAAGACGGTTTTTTATATTTCCCCCCAGGTATGGGCCTGGAAGGAGGGACGGGTCAAAGCCATTGCCGCGGCTGTGGATCGCATCCTGGTTATTCTTCCCTTTGAGCAGGAATTTTACTGCCGCCGTGGGGTAGAGGTCACCTATGTTGGCCATCCCTTGCTCGAGGCAGTCAGGGAAGCCCGCGAGCTGGGACCCGGAACTCCTATAGCCTCCAAACCCATCGTTGCCCTGCTGCCTGGCAGCCGCCGGCAGGAGGTGAGCAAAAAATTGCCTGTCATGTTGCAGGTAGTTAAAGCGTTTCCTGCCTATACCTTTGTAGTCGGACAGGCACCGAGCCTGGAGGATGCTTTTTTGGCTCCGTTTCTGAAGGATTATCCCGAAATCCAGGTACTGAAGGGGAGAACCTATGAGTTGTTGCAGCAGGCCAGGGCAGCCCTGGTAACTTCGGGTACAGCCACGCTGGAGGCCGCTCTGTTCGGAGTACCAGAGATCGTATGTTACAAAGGCAGTCCCATCAGTTACCTGCTGGCTCGAACGCTGATACGAGTTCCCTACATTTCACTGGTGAACCTGATCATGAACCGACCTGTCGTTCTGGAGCTCATTCAGAAGGACCTGAACGCGGAAAACCTGAGCAAGGGCCTGCGACAATTGCTGGACAATCCCGAGGCGGCTTACCGTCTGCAACAGGATTACAGAGAGCTGTGGGAAAAGCTTGATGAAGGCAACGCCCCGCGCAAGGCGGCCCTGACCATCCTTCAGTTTCTCAATGAATCAGGTGCCTGAGCAGCCGG
>JAJXYG010000233.1:3509-3898 GCA_021780705.1 Bacteroidota bacterium | reverse complement strand
GATGCTCACTTTCCCGGTTATGGCAATTGGATGGACAGCCAGCATGATTCAGCGGGCGGCCACTTCACAGAGACGTATTAATGAATTTTTGAATACCACACCGGAGATCCGCAACCCTCCATACCCGGAAACCCCGGAATTAAAAGGCAGGATAGAACTTAGGCACGTAGATTTCACCTATCCCAAAACCGGAATACACGCCATCAAGGATTTCAGTTTGACTATTGGGAGGGGAGAGAAGGTCGCCATTGTCGGCAAAACGGGTTCGGGTAAATCAACCGTTGCCCAGTTATTGCTAAGAATGTATGATCCACAAAAAGGTGCCATCCTTTTTGATGGAAAGGATGCTCGATCACTCGACCTGGCCGCTCTGCGTGCCCAGATCAGTT
>JAJXYG010000233.1:0-3499 GCA_021780705.1 Bacteroidota bacterium | reverse complement strand
TGCTCGGGCGAGAGCGACTGCGGCGTCCAGAGCTGCACGCGCACGTGCATGTCCCCGGTGCCGCTGGCATTCACGCGCGGCAGGCCCCGGCCTCGGAGCTGGAACACCTGGCCGCTCTGCGTGCCCAGATCAGTTATGTGCCTCAGGATGTTTTCCTTTTTAGTGATACCGTAGCCAATAACATTGATTTTTCCCTTCAGCATTCAGGGAAGGGGCCTATCCAACTTGCCGCTGAACAAGCAGCGGTTGCTTCAGAAATTGAGCAATTTGCGCAAGGGTATCAAACCAGGATAGGGGAGCGGGGTGTTACCCTCAGCGGTGGCCAAAAACAGCGTATTTCCATAGCCAGGGCCCTGATAAAAGACCATCAGATTGTAGTTTTTGACGATTGTCTCAGCGCCGTTGATGCAAGGACCGAAAAGGAAATTCTGTCCAGGTTATACTCTTACCTGGAACACAAAACCGCCCTGATCATCACCCACCGAATCTTTGCTCTTCTTCAATTCGATAAAATCATAGTGCTCAGCGATGGGGCTATTGCAGAACAGGGAACTCATAAGGAATTGCTGGAGAAGGGTGGTTTATATGCAGAAATGTATTATAATCAACAGCAAAATGCAGAAAAGGAAGCTGCTGGGTAGGATGCTTCAATTATTTTGCTAATTGAAAAACAATTCTATCTTTGTTCCTTTACAAAGTTTTTTCAACTTAAAATCATATAACAAAAGTGGCGTACGAGAACAATGACAAAAAAATGGAAAGCGTCTACAGCCAGAGGATCCGAGCTGGTAAACGCAGAACGTATTTCTTTGATGTCAGGGAAACCCGAGGCAACGACTATTACCTGACCATTACGGAAAGCAGGAAGAAATTCAATGAGGATGGCTACGACAGGCATAAAATTTTCCTGTATAAGGAGGATTTTAATAAATTCCTTAAAGGCCTCACTGAAGCCATTGATTACGTAAAGACTGACCTCATGCCCGATTTTGATTTTGATGCTTTCAATCATGAAAATGGGGACAACCATGAAGGTGAGGAGGCAAAACCTGCAGCAGAAGAGGCACCCAAGGCTTCTGAACCGGTTGCGGAGGCCCCTGAGTCTTATCCTAAATCAGAGCCGGAAGTGAAAATTGAAGAAAATACTGCTAGTAAGCCCGCGTCACACTTCGATGAAGAAGTAGATAAGTGGTGATAATGTTCTTTCTCCCTAAATGATCCTCTCCTGACCCGAGAGGATTTTTATTTTTTATACCCCTCCTTCAAGCAAGAGAAACGCCAATCACAACTGGAGATTTTTCCATGCATTTATGAGTCCATTGGTTGAGGAATCATGCAAGGTACTTGATGTATTATCCCCGAGTTCAGGAAGAATATTCTTAGCAAGTTGTTTTCCAAGTTCCACACCCCATTGGTCAAAAGAATAGATATTCCAGATTACCCCCTGTACAAAGATCTTATGTTCATATAATGCGATCAATTCCCCCAGCGTTCCCGGGGTGATTTGGGTCACAAGAAAGGAGTTGGTGGGCTTGTTGCCCGTAAATTCCTTGAAGGGAATCAGGGATTGCGGAACCTTTTCAGCGCGAAGTTCCTCAGGAGTTTTTCCATTCATCAGCGCTTCGGTCTGGGCAAAAAAGTTGGAAAGCAGGATTTTGTGGTGCTCCCCCAATGGATTGTGGCTTATTACCGGAGCGATAAAATCACAGGGAATGAGCAAAGTGCCCTGGTGAATAAGTTGGTAGAATGCATGCTGGCCGTTGGTTCCGGGTTCACCCCAAATAACAGGTCCAGTTGCATAGGTGACCGGTTTTCCATTGCGATCCACCCTTTTGCCATTGCTTTCCATGTTACCCTGCTGGAAATAAGCCGGAAACCGGTGCATGTATTGATCATAAGGAAGTATGGCTTCGGACTGAGCTCCAAAGAAATTGAGATACCAAAGGCTGATTAGTGCCATAATCACAGGCACATTCTTGTCGAAACCAGTTTCCCTGAAATGTTGGTCAACCAGGAAGGCTCCTTTAAGCAGCTTTTCAAAATTATCATAACCAATGGTAAGGGCAATAGAAAGGCCTATGGCGCTCCATAGGCTATATCGACCGCCTACCCAATCCCAGAATACGAACATATTCTGCCGGTCGATGCCAAATGCCACCACCTGGGGTTCATTGGTGCTTAATGCCACAAAATGCCGTGCTACCGCTTTTTCATCCGGTGCGCTGCGGAGAAACCACTCTCTGGCTGAATGCGCATTGGTCATTGTCTCCTGGGTGGTGAAGGTTTTGGAGGCAATTAGAAAAAGAGTTTCATCCGGGGTAATTTTCTTAAGTACTTCGGCAAGATCGGTTCCATCCACATTGCTGACAAAATAAGGTTGAATTCCCTCTATCCAATAGGGTTTCAACGCCTCTGTTACCATCACCGGTCCCAGGTCACTGCCTCCAATACCAATGTTGACGATGAAACGGATCTTCTTTCCACTGTATCCTCTCCATTCCCCTGAGTGCACCTTTGCACAGAAGGATTTCATATGATCCCTCACTGCCCTGACTTCCTCCATCACATCTTTTCCGTCAGAAAAAACAGGCTTGTCGGAAAAATTTCTGAGTGCCGTATGTAACACGGACCTGTCTTCAGTTTGATTGATTTTTTCACCGGAGAACATCGCCTCAATGGCGTTTGAAAGACCACATTCCCTGGCAAGACCCTGCAGCAAATTAAACGTGGTTTCATCAATGAGGTTCTTTGAAAAATCGCAAACGATATCGGGAAGGCTGAACGAATAACGTGAAAAACGATCCGGATCCTCAGCAAAAAGATCTTTTAGGTGGGTTGCCTTCATTTTTCGGGAATAGGCTTCCAATTCCTTCCAGGAAGCAGTTTGGGTCGGGTCTATTTTGGGAAACATGGAATATATGTATTTGCGTTTTCTTGATAATGCGAAGGTACGGGATGTTTAAATTTATTACGAATTCCTGCCAAACCAGGGCATAAAGACAGGATATTTTTCGAGCAGGGTTCTCTGTTAATTTGGGGGATTGTTTCCGAATAATACTCCCCGGTTTCGTTCCCACAAAGCCTGGTCGACGTATTTGTTGGAAGAGGCCTGGAAGGCCGAACCTGCATATCCCAAAACCCCTGTTCCGACCGCATATTCAATTGAATTTCTCACGCTGTTGATATGGAAAAGGGAATACACAAAAACCCCAAGAGAGGCCAGGTTAAAGATCCGCCCCACGATAAGTTTTCTGCGGGCCTTTTGATATAAGCCAAGCGTATAGGGGGTGGAAAATTCCCGCTGCAGATCATGAAAATAAAGGGTTTGGTCCCCTTTAATGAATCTGAATCCCAGCCTATGAATGGTATTCATATTATAAATATTGATCATGGAATCCCGGGACTGAGAAAATGCTGTATGGCTATATGCCGCCAAGAAGAAGAAGACTATTAATAGATGCTTTAATTTCATAATACATATTTGTTCCCTGCCAGTAAG
>JAJXYG010000235.1 GCA_021780705.1 Bacteroidota bacterium | reverse complement strand
TCAAAGGTGTGGGACCATTGACCTGAACCCATCCAGATCCACTTCATGTCTTCTGCCATAGCTTCCAAAAAGGGCTGGCTATTGCCCCTGGATAGCTCGGCAAAAATGTCCTGCATTAACTTTTTGTGTTGCATTGCACTCATAATTAACCGATTTAGTTTTAAGTGAACCCTAATGATTGCCAAAAAGGCCACGGTACCCTAGCCCCAAGTAAATATCCTAAAAATTCAGGAGGTGTACCCCCGGGAGACTGGAAGTCCACTTTGGTTAAAGATGAAGCTTTCGATGACAAGTAGGTTGCTGCCTGCCGGATATTACCTTTACCTGACCTGTTTTCCGGTTGTCCCAATTGTATTTGGGTGGCCCTAATCCACCCAACCGAATCCCTGCGGACAGTCCTGATGTTCATCAATTTATGGTGAGTTTTTAGGAAGAATGCGGGCAATTGTCCTATTGGGGTAAGTTTGATTGTATTAGGTTTGGTATTATATATTTTCCGGTCAGGAACACAAACTCAAATATTTTTCAATTATGCAAAAGGAATTACTGCGCGATATGCTGGCCCAACACAAGATGACCAGTTCCTATGCGCTGGATAAAATTAATGAGGCGAACAAAAATTTCAGACTCAATCCAAATGCCTCCTCGGTAAAATTTATTTATCGCCACCTGGCCGAAACCATGAACCTGTTCACGACATTTTTCGGGCTTCCCACCGAGGTGAAGGATACCACACTCAGGCAAACTGATACGGGACAGGGGGAAAATATCGAAGAAAGCAGGGTGCTGGTGGAAAAGGGCTACCAGCAACTTTCCCTTATAATTGAAACCACCCCTGAGGAAGCCTGGCTGGAAACAATCGATACGCCTTTCTTTGGGAAGGTGAGCCGGATCCGGTTATTTTCTCATATACTCTTTCATCACAGCCATCATACCGGCCAGATTTCCCTGACCTTGTCCAAAGGAGGGATCATCGCCTGAACCGGGTCTTTACCCGGGTATTTTGATTCAGGGAGAAAAAGACCTCCTTTAAAATGCGAGTTCCACCCCGGTTTTTAAGCCCCTTTCGTATTGGGCTTTATTGAACTTGTATAAAAACGGAGAGCGGTGGGCGCCGATTTTTCGGGTTTCGTCGAGCTTGGTGAGAATGCCCGTGGCCATCAATTTCTTGGCGAAATTCCGGTGATCCAACTTTTTGGAAAGTATAGTTTCATACAGACTGTGAATCTCCGGCAGGGTGAACTTTTCTTCGAGCAATTCATAACCGATGGGGTAGTGGGCGATATGGAGCCTGAGGGCTTCAAGCGCCTCGGATATGATCAGTTTATGGTCAAACAGCATGGGGGGGATGGAGCCTACGGGCCACCACCTGCAATCGGCTTCAAATTCAGACTTCCTGATGGCTACCCTGGAAAATTCGGTGAGGGTATAAAACCCCACTGATACAAAATAATCAAACATCCAGGAATCAGGATCAATATTCAGTCCAGTAGCCTTGCTCAGACTTTTGGCATCAAAGTCCCTGTCTTTGACCCGCTCGGGGTTGCCAAAGCAGTGGAATTGTTTCAAAAACAAATTCCGCAACCCGGTTCTTTCCACGGCAATCCGGGCAGCAGCCTGCTCAATGGATTCTGTTTTTTTGATGTATCCCCCGGTGACCGTCCACTTGTTTTTGGAAAAAGGCTGTTGCAGCAGCACTTTCAGTTCTTTTTCATGGTAGCCAAAGATTACATTGTCAATGGATACATTGTGCAGGTATTGTGCCTCCTGGCCTAAAAAATCCTTTTGAAGGGCATGTTCCATAGTGGGTTAGAGTTGTGCTGCAAAAGTATTTAAATTATTACGTAAAAAATACGTAATAATATTTGGCAGGATCAAATGGTACCTATATCTTTAATCCGTAAATATTACGTAATAAAAAACTTAAAACGAGACATATGAGAAAATCAGGCTTCTTCCTTCTATTGGGAATGGTCTTTTCCTTTGCACTTCAGTCAAAGGCACAGACCGATACCTTATCCCATTCCAGCAGCGATTTGGGAATTGCCGCGAGTGCGGACAGCTCCGCTGCAAAAGACAGTACCACCGCTGCAGATTATTTCCCGGGCAAATGGCAGGTGACGGTATTCGGTACCCCTAACGGGGACGCCAAAATGATGATCATACTTCAGAAAAAAGACGGAAAACTGGGCGGTTCCGTCCAGGATAGTACCGGAAAGGAAATCTCTCCCCTCACCCAGGCTGATTTGCAGGATAAATCCATCACTCTTGGTTTTACCGCCCAGGGATACGACGTAACCCTTACCCTTCAACCGGTGGATCAGGATAACGTGACCGGCAGCCTGATGGGCATGTTTGATGCAAAGGGAATCCGGGTAAAACAAGCAGTCAGTCAATAAATCATTCAACTTTTTAGGTAATAAATATTAGCATGAAAATTTCATTCCTTAAGCTGGGTGCCACCGCAGCCCTGCTCCTAGCCGCACCACTTTGTTTTTCACAGAAGCAACTGCCCCAACTGGGAAAGGCCCCCGTGTCAGAAATTATTAAACACCTTACCCTGGAGCAGAAAGTGGACCTGGTGGTGGGTAAAGGTTTTTCGGTCCCGCAACTTAAGATGGAAGCGCATGATACTACTCCCAATAAAATCATCGGAATATCCGGATATACGGTAGCCATTCCTTCCCTGGGCATTCCTTCGGTGGGTATGGCAGATGGCCCGTCCGGCATACACCGGTTATTCATGAGTCCAAAAGACTCAGCCGACGGTCTGTTCTCGACTGCCTGGCCGGTGGGCACCCTGCTGGCATCCAGCTGGGATACCGCCCTGGTGAAAAAAGTAGGGGTGGCTTTTGGAAAAGAAATCAAGGCCTACGGGATTGATTTCATCCTGGGACCAGGAGTGAATATCCACCGCAATCCCCTCGGAGGAAGAAATTTTGAATACTATTCAGAAGATCCCCTGGTTTCAGGGAGCACCGCGGCTGCCATGATTAACGGGATCCAGTCCCAGGGAGTCGGGGCTACCATCAAACACTTCGCCGCCAATAACCAGGAAACCAACCGAAATTCCATTAATGAAATTATCAGCCAGCGGGCACTGCGGGAAATATACCTGCGCAATTTCAGAATTGCCATTCAACACTCCCATCCCTGGGCCGTCATGAGCTCCTATAACAAGATCAATGGCTCCTATACTTCAGAAAACCGTGACCTGCTTACCACCATTCTGAGAGACGATTGGGGGTATAAGGGTTTTGTGATGTCGGACTGGTTTGGAGGCACCGACGCCGTAGCCCAGATGAAGGCAGGAAACGACCTGCTGATGCCGGGTACCCCGACCCAGGTGAAGGAGGTGCTGGCCGCCTTAAAAAGCGGAGAGCTGTCAGAGGCGCAATTGGATAAAAATGTCGAAGACATACTGCGCATCATAGTAAAGACCCCCACCTTCAAACATTATAACTACCCCAATCATGCCGACCTTAAGGAGGATGCGGTGATTGCCCGGGAAGCCGCTGCAGAAAGTATGGTATTACTCAAGAACGACCATCAGGTGTTACCAATACGCCGGTCAGGAGAAACCATCGCCCTTTATGGAAACCATGGTTACGACCTGATAGCCGGGGGATCCGGGAGCGGGGACGTCAACAAGGCCTATGCAGTTTCACTGGCGGAAGGGTTGACCCATGCCGGTTACCATCTATTAAATCCGCTTGCTTCACAGTATGAAACCTACCTCAAGGAATATAATGAGAAACATCCCAAGAAAGGCATCCTTCAGGAAATGATGAACCCTACTCCGGAAGCTCCTAATCTTCCCTTGGATTACGGAGAGCTTTCTTCAGGGGCCGAGCAGGCAGATATGGCTATCATCTATATCGGAAGAAATGCCGGTGAG
>JAJXYG010000207.1 GCA_021780705.1 Bacteroidota bacterium | reverse complement strand
TGCCTTTCAGGGTGGCGGTGAAATCTACCAGGGTAACTGGAAGGGCAAAGAAGGCCCCATTAACTACGAACAGGTCGGTAAGGGTGGCACTGTTGCCGTCATTAGCCCCAAAAATGATGGCATTATTGCAAAGAAAAAATGGCAACTCTGGCCGGCCGTCACCGGCATTGAGGTTGATGTCCTGTACCATGGAGGTATTTGCGGAAGTGCCATCGGTTTTCCATAATTCATTTCCATGGGTTCCGTCATTGGCGGCAAAGAAGAAATAGGCGGAGGTATACACATAGGAAATGTTATTGGCAATGTCGATACCGTCGGCGGCGCCAGGGTTGATGTCCTTCACCATGGAAGTTCCGCCCAAAGTGCCGTCGGAAATATATAATTCATAACCGGATGCGGAAGTGCCTGCCGCAAAGAAGAATTTACTGCCACCAAAAAGTACCTGGTTATAGGTCCCGCCGGAAAAATTAGTACTAATGGGAAGAAATACTATCGGAATTTGTCCGGGAGTGGCAGGAGAAAAAGACTGGAACAGGGTGGTGCCAGCAGCAGTGCCATCTGATTGCCAGAGTTCAGACCTGCTGGTGCCGTCCGATACCGGAAATATAAATTTCGAAGGATAGTTTACCGCATTCAGGGTTCCGATATAGGAAGGCCCAATCCCGGTTACAATATCTTTTACAAGGACGGTATTCCCGGAAGTTCCATCGGTTTTCCATAATTCCCCATTACTGGTCCCATCAAAGGCTTCAAAATAGGCGGCATTGGCAAAGGTGTGAAATCCAGTGATCACGGGAATCTGAAAACCGAAATAGGGATAGCTGGAAGAATTCCCGGTTCCCGGATTGATATCCTTGACAAGCACAGTTCCGGAGGAAGTACCATCGGTTTTCCACAGTTCTTCGCCATGAGTTGCGTCCGTAGCATAAAAAAGTACGATGCTGTTAAGGGTATAAAAATATCTGGGATTGGAAGAATCTGCACCTGAATTTCCAGTATTGATGTCTTTTAGAAGAGTCGTACCTGAGGCCGTTCCGTCAGATTTCCATAATTCAATCCCTGCTCCTGCACTCTGCGCTGCAAACAAAAGATAGGTGCCATTTGAAAACAAATTAAAGCTGTCGGCCGTATTGCTGCCGGCAGCTCCGGGTACGATATCTTTCACCAGGGTGGTTCCGGAAGTGGTGCCATCGGTCCTCCACAATTCTCTCCCTGTAGCAGCTGTTACGGCAGTAAAATATAACATTCCACCAAACGGGACCAGGGTACTGGGGTCGGATCCGGTGGTTCCGGAATAGATATCCTTTACCAGTTTAGTGCCGGCTGAGGTACCGTCGGTACTGAAGAGTTCAGAACCTTCAGTGGAGGTACTTCCCCTGAATACCAGTTTAACACCAAGCAAGCCAAAATCACCTTCAAACTTGATGGTACCCGAAAGCTGAATGGTTCCTGCCAGCGTGCCGTCAGTGGACCAAATGGAACTGTCAATAAGGGAATACAGAATGGTATATTTATTGCTCAGGGGTGCAATTACCTGAAGACTGTTGTTATTGTTAATTTGGGTTACCTGGCCCCGGGTTACAGTGGCCATGATCAGGAACAATGAGGTCCAAAGTATACTTCTTTTCATAATTATAGTTTTTTGGATGAAAGAATCCACATTCTTCAAATTCTTTTCCCGAAAAGCCCGGGAAGGCTCGTCACTTACTTAATTGTGGTAGTCCTGCGGCAAAAAAATACTCTTATTGCCAATTTTTCCAGCCGGCAGGTCGGATTTTACAGAGGTTGCCGAATACGCATAGGAGTGATAAAGAATGGGTGTGTGGAGATCAAGGTGGGATTTACCCTTGCAAATTATCGAAACAGGGCCTTATTTTGAAAAATATGACAATGATTGTCGTCATGAAAAATGCCTGATTGTTTTCATTGTTTTCCAGCCTGAACACGCAAAACCCCCGCTTTGTTTAAAATGGTAGGAAGGGCAAAATGGGCCTTAATTCTAGGGGAGGGGCACATCCAGTTCCCGGAATTCCTTCTTGTATTTTGGGGGAAGGATGATGGACTTGATAAGTCCATCCAAATGAAAATTCCTGCAAAGCGTATAAAGTGGCACGATGGGACGCAAAAATGAAAATTTCCTGAAATGCAGAATCTCGCGAACTCTTTGCGGGATGACCAATTTCTGGCCTTCCAAAAGGACCCGGTATCTCAAGGGGCCCAAATGCTTTCTATATTGTTTGAATAAATCAGTTGTGTATTGGGATTGCGCAATATCTTTTTGGAGATCCTCGGCCCTTTTAATAAGCCACCCATCATAGGTGCCGGATAAATCCTTGAGATGCATCCTTTCCCCCATTCGGTAAAAGACGTCATACACTTCCTCCTTTTCTGACGGGGAGAGTTTGCGCTCCAATAATTCATAAGAAGCAATACTGTAATGGATCAGCATGTATAATACGTCGCGGTAGGCCCAGTCGGGCATTTTTGCCCCTCTGCTTTTTTCCACTCCGGAGTGGATGGTTGAAATGACGTCAATGGTTCTTAGTGCGTCATCGTAGGGCGCAAATACGATCCTTCTGGAATAACTTACCGTGGAGAACAATCTGCCAAGCGGATCTGAGGGAAGCCTGCCAGTAAAATACAGCCAGTCCACTGCCTTATTTACCGCAAATTCAGCTGCCGAGCCGGCAAAAATGAAAAGAATGGTATCGCTTTTCCCCCAGATTTCGCGAACAATAGAATCTTTATTGACAAAATACTTCATATCTCGAAATAGACTGTGTTGCGTCAAACCGGCAATCCCCAGTCAGTGCATTTGCAGATTTAGATGATTGTAGTGCCTCCTGTTCCCGGAAGGTATTAAAATCGCCTGATAATATTCACAATAAGGGTCAGCAACAAACTGATGACAATCATGGTGACCACCGGAAAATAGAATCGGTAATTGCTCCTTATAATACGGATATCACCTGGAAGACGGCCAAACCACCTGAAATAATCATGGAAAAAATAGACCAGTATCCCTATTACCAGGATGACAATCCCTGCCGCAATCAGATATTTTCCGGTTTGTTGGTCCATCAGGTCTTCAGAATTATGCAAAATTAGGCTATCTGGGTTTATCTGACTGTTGAAGATAGCCATTAAACGAAATTCCGTCCCTGGAGGAAAAAGTCACGCTAAGTGTGCCTGATCCATTATCAAATACGGTGAGGAAAAATTGCTGTACGTCCTGATTGTCCTCAATTTTGATGGTCAATTCCCAGCGCCCCTTCTTGGGGGTTGTCCACTTATAGGAAAACCGGTGGGAAACAAAATCCAGTACACTTCTGGTAGGGTTTATCGGGGCAGCATATACCCTGCCGAAGTAGGGCAGATTACTGGTAAGGGTGTCCCGGTCTATTTTCAATTCATATGGGGTGGTCAGTGGTCGGGAAGGCCCCCGCATCGGGTTGGCAAATTGGGCTCTAAAAACAAATTCCCTGGAATTGAGCATTTCCTGAATCCCCAATTTTTTTTGACCGGCAGAGTCCTGGCCAAAAGAGGACTGTGCCAAAAGGAGTAAGGATAGGCCCACAATTGAACATATCCTCAAAAAAATTCTCTTTTTCATGACTGATTATTTTTTTCGGATATTCTCCAGGAAAGAATGGTGATTGTAATTTAAATATTTATTCTTAAGGGTCGTGTTAAAATTAGGCTTGGGTTGAGCCTATTGAGTGACGGCCATGGGCTTACGCAATCCAATTCGGGAGCATTTTACCAGAACCCACCGGGGCGCCTGCCGGCTTGAAATATTTTGATAGGCAATTTTGGGAAAGGATATCAAAAAATTGGGAGGAATAGGTTGAAAATGGTTTATTTCGCACCCAAGGCCTGCCTGAGTGTTTCTTTTAACACTCCCTC
>JAJXYG010000340.1 GCA_021780705.1 Bacteroidota bacterium | reverse complement strand
ATTTGGACCCCTTCGGCCCCGAGGATCATGCAGGCCAGCATCTGCCTTCCGGTGGCGATCCCTCCGGCGGCGATCACCGGGATTTTCACGGACCTCGCCACCAGCGGTATAAGAACCAGGGTGGTCGTTTCTTCTCGTCCATTATGTCCCCCGGCTTCGAACCCTTCTGCGATGACGGCGTCGCATCCGGCAGCTTCTGCCTTGCGGGCAAATTTGCTGCTGCTGACTACATGGACCACCTTCATCTGGTGCTGTTTGAATAGGGAGGTATAGAGTGAGGGATTTCCGGCTGAGGTCACGACCACTTCCACCTTATTTCGAAGGATCACTTCTATTTGACTTTCCACCCCGGAATACAGGAGTGGCAGGTTGACTCCGAAAGGTCTGGAGGTTGCAGCCCGGCATTTTTGGATATGGCTTTCAAGTAGTGCAGGTTCCATACTTCCCGCCCCGATCAACCCCAGGCCGCCTGCATTGCTTACGGCACTGGCCAGTCTCCATCCGCTGGCCCAAATCATGCCTGCCTGGATGATGGGGTGTTCAATCTGAAAAAGTCGGGTAATTCTGTTGGGTTGCATCTGATGGTCCCTCCCTAGGACCCTAGATCGATTTCGGTATTGTCCCCTATATTGAGGGAACGGGTTTCTCCTTTGATTTCCGTATCGCTTCCGATCAGGGAATTTTCGAGCACCACGTCAAAAAGCTTTGAATAGGAACCTATTATACAGTTTTTCACAATGGAATAGTTGACAATGGTATTCTCGCCCATGGCCACGTGAGGGCCTATGATGGAGTTTTTGATTTCACAGCCTTCGGCAATGCTGACCGGGGGAATAAATATGGTGTTGTCGAATTTGTTGGATTCGGCAATATTGCCTCCAAATTTCTCCAGGAGGATGGAGTTGGATTCCAGCAGTGAATCCTTTTTGCCGCAATCGAACCAGTTTTCGACTTTAAAGGGTTTGAATTTTTCACCTTCGCCGATCATGCATTCCAGGGCATCGGTGAGGTTAAATTCATTATGGCTCCGAATGTTGTTGTTGATGATTTTTTCAAGGCAGTTGAAGAGCACCGGGGAGTTGCGGATTTTATATAATCCTACCAGGGCGAGGTTGGATTTGGGAATGGCGGGTTTTTCCACCACGTTGGAAATATACCCCTCTTCGTTTACCTGGGCCACCCCGAAGTTGCGCGGATCATCCACTCTTTTCACCCCCAGCATGGAGTAGGGGTTGTCCAGTACGGCCTTGATGTCATATTCGCAGATCGTATCTCCCAGGGCAATGAACATTTCATCTTCCTGCACGATTTTCCGGGTGAGTTCCACCGCGTGGGCGGTTCCCTTGCGTTCATTCTGAAAGACGAAATGGCAATTGAGATGTGGATATTTTTCTTTCACATAGTCCTGGATCTTCTCTCCCAGGTAGCCGACAATAAAGACAAAATCGGTAATTCCTGCCTCATGAAATTGGTCAATGTTGATGCTGAGAATGGTCTTTCCGGCTAACGGGATCAGTGCTTTAGGTTGTGTATAGGTGTGAGGTCGCAATTTGGTTCCTGCGCCGGCCACCGGGATAATCGCCTTCATTATTGGAAATTTTGATTCAATCGCCCCAAAAAGAGCGTGAATATAGCAAAAATTATCAAGGTGGAATTTTTTGCCCCTGCTTCCTGCCCTGGGATGACGCTCCAAAAAAAATGGCCGTTTTGCAATAATTTAAGGCAGGGGTGCCCCGGTGGCTTGCAGAATTCGGACGGAATCTGCCTGATGAGATATCTTCCATCTTTTTTGTACGTTTGCGCTGAAAAAAAGAGAGAATATGCAAAGAGATACCTCCGTATTTGATATTATCCGAAAAGAACTGAACCGCCAGAGGCAGGGAATTGAGCTGATTGCTTCTGAAAACTTCACCTCCCTGCAGGTGATGGAGGCCATGGGTACCGTGCTCACCAACAAGTATGCGGAAGGATACCCCGGCAGGAGGTATTACGGGGGTTGTGAATATGTAGATGAATCTGAACAGCTGGCCATTGACCGGCTGAAAAAAATATTTGACTGTGAATATGCCAATGTGCAGCCCCATAGCGGCGCCCAGGCCAATGCCGCGCTCATGCAGGCCATATTGCAGCCCGGAGACAAGATCATGGGCCTGGACCTGAGCATGGGAGGGCATCTTACCCACGGGTCGCCGGTAAATTTTTCGGGCAAATTATACGAGGTACATTCCTATGGGGTGGTTCGCGAAACCGGGCTGGTGGATTATGAGACCCTGGAAAGAAAGGCCCTGGAGGTAAAGCCCAAACTGATCATCTGTGGCGCTTCCGCCTACAGCAGGGACTGGGATTATGCCAGGATCCGCAAAGTCGCAGACCAGGTCAATGCCTTTGTGTTTTGTGACATGGCCCATCCGGCAGGCCTGATTGCCAAGGGATTATTAAATTCACCCTTTGAACACTGTCATTTTGTGACCTCCACCACCCACAAGACCCTAAGGGGTCCCCGCGGAGGAATCATCCTGATGAAGAAGGATTTTGAAAATCCCTTTGGAGTCAAGGACAACAAGGGGAACCTGAGGATGATGAGCCACCTGCTGGATATGGCAGTATTTCCCGGTACCCAGGGCGGCCCCCTGGAGCACATTATTGCAGCCAAGGCGGTATCCTTCGGAGAAATACTCTCAGAAGATTTTACCCGATATGCCCAACAGGTGCAGGCCAATGCCCAGGCGATGGCATCCGAGTTCAATGCACTGGGATACGACCTTATCAGCCAGGGCACGGACAACCACCTGATGCTGATTGACCTTCGCAATAAAAATATCACGGGCAAGAAAGCGCAGGAGACCCTGGACAAGGCAGGCATCACCCTGAACAAGAATGCGGTTCCCTTTGATGACAAAAGTCCCTTTGTTACTTCGGGTATCCGGGTGGGGGTTCCGGCCATCACGACCCGCGGGTTGAAGGAAGGGAACATGAAAGAAGTGGTGCGTCTGGTGGATCAGATTCTCATGCATCCCGATGAGGCCCAGACCATTCAGTCCGTAAGAGGGAAAGTAATAGAACTCATGGAGCGTTTTCCCCTATATCCGGAACTAAACTGAGGGGATTTGCACTGAAATTTTTAAATTACACTGCCAAACTCCCACTGAACAAACTTGCGCGGTACCTGCAGTGCTGATGCAAATTGAAAAAGAGATTTTATGATTCAGAGAATTCAGAGCCTTTGGATGTTGCTTGCATCGATCACCGTGTTCCTGACCCTGCAATTTCCTATATATGGAGGAACCCTTGCGGCCAATAATACCTACCACCAGTTGTCGGGTACCGACAACCTGCTGGTGCTTATATTGACCAGTGCGCTGGGGACGGGGATCCTGATCAATATCTTTTTGTACAAGAACCGCAAACTGCAATCACGGATCCTGTTGCTGGCGGTATTGATGGAGGCGCTGATTTTGTACCTGTATGTAAGGCAGACTGCCCAATATACGAATGGAAGCTATCTGTTGTGGTCTTCCCTGCACCTGTTACTGCTTATCTGGCTGATCCTGGCTGCCAGGGGGATATACAAGGATTCCAAACTCATCCGCGACAGCAACCGGCTGAGGTAAATGCGGATTTTCTCCGGCAGCCATTTTACCCCTGCTGCTTCTTAGAAATATTTTCCGGTATAACTTTCCTTGATTTTTTTGATTCCGGTAGGGACTCCTGCATACACGAGGCTGCCTCCTGCATCTCCCGACTCGGGACCCAGGTCGATCAGCCAGTCTGCCGAACGGATGACGTCCATATTGTGTTCAATTACGATTATGGAGTGCCCTTCTTCTATCAGTGCGTTGAAGGAAGCCAGTAGTTTCTGGATATCATGAAAATGGAGCCCGGTGGTGGGCTCATCGAAAATGAATAACC
>JAJXYG010000039.1 GCA_021780705.1 Bacteroidota bacterium | reverse complement strand
TGGGAAAGGAAGGTAGTGATGATGGCTACCCCGAAAGATCCTCCCAGCTGCCGCATCATCCCGGTAAAAGCTGCCCCCTGACCAATCTGCTGACCGTGCAGGGTAGAGAGCGCCAGGGTGGTGATGGGTATAAACAGCAGGCCGAGTCCGAGGCCTCTGAGGATGAGCAGCCACCAGAAATTATCTGCCCCGGTGTCAGGGGTCAGAATCTTATAGGCCCAAAGCGAATAGATGAAAAAGGTGACCAGTCCTCCGGCTACCAGGTATTGCTGCTTGACCCCGCCTTGTAACAGGCGGCCTATTATGGGCATCATGAAGGCGGTCGCAATTCCCGAAGGGATTAGCAGCATCCCGGCCTGCTCGGCCGTCCAACCCAGTGTGGACTGGGTATAAAGGGGTATGATAAAAGTGGAACCGTACAAACCAAAACCTAACAAAAAGGACATAATGGTCCCTACGCGGAGGTTTCCGTTTCGAAGCACCCGCAGTTCCACTATCGGGTTGTCATAGGTAAGTTCCCTCCAGATAAAGAAGAAGAATCCCAGGCCTGCCACCACCGAAAGTACGATGATGAGCTTGTCCGAAAACCAGTCGTCGTCATGGCCCTTTTCCAGTACATATTGAAGGGACCCCACCGCCATCGCGAGCAGCGCTATGCCCAGGAAGTCGATATGCTTGGTAAGGGTTTTCTCCTTGAATTTTGGACTTTTTATAAATTGAAGGGTCAGCAGGGTAGCTGCGATACCGATGGGAATGTTGATATAAAAAATATAGGGCCAGCTGAAATTATCCACGATATAGCCTCCCAGCGGGGGGCCCAGGGTGGGCCCGATGATGACTCCTAACCCGTAAATGGCCTGGGCCATTCCGCGCTTTTCAATGGGATAACTTTCGGTGATGATCGTCTGGGATGTAACCAGGAGCGCACCCCCACCTACTCCCTGAAGGAACCTGAATATCACCAGTTCCCATATGCTGGTCGCATTACCGCACGAAAAGGAAAAGAGGGTAAATATTACGATGGATGCGGCAAAATAATTCCTGCGGCCAAATTGCTGGGAAAGCCAGCTGGTCATGGGCACAATGATCACGTTCCCGATGGCATAGGCGGTGATCACCCAGCCGATCTCCGTGAGGGTGGCACCCAGGTTTCCCTTCATGTCATTCAGGGCCACGTTGACAATTGTCGTATCGACGATCTCGAGCAGCGCACACAAGATAGCCGTCACCGTGACGATGACCCTGCGCGCACCATATTCGACCAAACTATTTTGCTCTAGCATTTTAATATCTGTTTATTCTGGAATTCCCTGCACTCAGTTGAGCTGTACTTCCACCGTCACATTCATTCCCGGCTTAAGCCTGTTGACCAGGGTATCGCTGGGGTCATTGAATACGATTTTGACCGGAAGGCGCTGTACTACCTTGACGAAATTTCCACTGGCATTGTCGGGAGGCAACAGGGCAAATTCTGCCCCGGTAGCCGGTGAAAAGGACGCAAGGGTAGCACTGAAAGGGTGGTCGGGAAATGCATCTGCCTCCACTACCACTTTCTGGCCTATCCGCATCTTTTTGTATTGGGTTTCCTTGAAGTTGGCCACTACCCAGATTTTGGTATTATGTACAATGCTGAATACGGATTGTCCTGCCTGGAGATATTGTCCCACCTGGACATTGACCCTGGACACCCTTCCGTCTTCCGGAGCGGTAATTACCGTATAGGACAAGTTCAGCTGGGCATTTTCCACTTCCACCTGGCGTTGCTTCACCATGGATTCTGCTACAGCCACCTGGGCTGCAGTAGCCTCGCTTTGAGAGGACACATACCCTGTCTGGCTGGCCGCCTGGTTCTTTTGTTCTTCCAGAACCTGCAATTGCCTTACTGCCAAATCCCTGGCTGCCTGTGCCTGTTCAAACTGCTGTTCAGTAATACTGTGGTCCTTGATGAGGTTGGCGTAACGGTTATAATCCTGGGTGGTACGGGTTACGTTTACTTTGGCCGCAGCGATCTGGGCATCCACCGTGGATATGCCGGCACGGGTGCTGCTCACTCCTTTGCGGGAAGCTGCTACACTTGCCCTGGCAGCCGCCACATTGCTCCTGGCTGTCTGCAGAGCCGCCTCTGCCTGGTCCAGACTCAGTTTGAATTCACGGTCATCCAGTACCAGCAGGGTATCTCCTTTATGGACAAACTCGTTGTCCTTGACCCTTACTTCCAATACGTATCCGGATACACGCGGGATGACGGGGCTGATATCCGCCTGTACCTGTGCATCATCGGTTCCTTCATGGTGAATGGCATAGGTATATTTGGTAATCCCGAACCAGGTACCGAATACGACCAAAAGAATGAGTATGATCACAAATGCCTTGCTGCGTTTTTTGGGTTCGGCAGCCGGTTTATCCTTCTTTTCTTCCGGTGAGGCAGGTCCCGTGGGAGCCTTTTTTTGATTTTCTGAAGATTCCATAAAACTTGTTTAAGCGCTTTTAAATATTTAATTAATACTGTCTATCATCCCAGCTGCCTGGAGCAGGTGATCATAGGCCAGCACCATATCGGCCCTGGCCACCGCCAAATTGATTTTGGACTGCAGAAGCAGGACATTGGCGTCGAGCAGGTCGGTCGTATTGACCAGGTTGTTGTCAAATTTATTTTTGGTGATCCGGTAGTTTTCTTCCGCCTGGGTGACTGCCAGGTCATATACCTCAATTTTCCTGCTGGCCAGCAGGTAGTCCTCATAATCCTTGTTAATGGTCAGGCGAATGGCATCGGATAATATTCCCTCACTATACTCCACTTCTTTGCGTCTGGCCTCGGCCTGGGTGATCCTGCTTTTGGCCTTCCACAGTGATCCCAGATCATATTTCACCCCAATTCCCACGTTTACGGCATTGCTTATGGTGAGGAAATGGGGAATATCAGCCGCAATAAATCCTCCGGTGAGCGCCAGGGAAGGGTACAGGTCAGCCCGGGCTATGGATATGCCGGCAGTAGCTGCCTTCTCTCTGAAAGTCAGGGCTTGCAGATCATTGCGGTCCTGAAGGGCTGTGGTCTCATAGGCTTCCAGGTTTTTAAGGGCAATCTTCTGGTTGAAGGCGCCAGGGTCCGGGACCAGCATGGTTTGTTCCGGCAGTCCCAGCATCAGGTCCATGTTAATGCTTGCAAGTTTCAGGTTACTCTCCGCATCGAGGACTTCCAGATCGATATTGGAAGTCTGAAGCCGGGCTTTCAGGAGGTCATTTCTGGCAAGCAGTCCGGTTTCTTCCAACCGGGAAAGCACGGAGTCCCGCTGCATGGATTGTTTCAGGTTTTCCTTTACCACCTGCACAGTTACAAATGCCTTGTAAAGGTTCACATAGGCATCTATGGTATTGAGGATCAAACCCTGCCTGTCATGGGCGGCGTCCAGGGTAGCTGCTTTTTCCAAAAACTGGGCGGACTGGATGCCGTAACGGATTTTTCCGCCGGAAAATATGGGCAGGGACACATTGGCCATTCCATATATTGCCTGATTGATGGAGGGAGATCCTGAGGAACTTCCCCCGGAAGTGGTATCACTGCTGCTTCCAAACAATTTGGTCTTCAGCGACACATTAGGTTTATTTACCCGCAGATACGCACCGCTGACCCCGGCGTTGGGTAACCGGTCATCTTTAGCTTCCCGCAGGGCGGCGGCAGACTCTTCTACCTTGGCCTCATCAATTTTCAGGCGACCGCTATGCTTGATGCTCATCGTAATGGCATCCTGCAGGCTCAGATTCCGGGTTCCGGAATCCTGTTGCGCGCTCACAAGCAGCGGGATGGCCAATACGGCAATACCAATAGTGATCTTAAGATAATTCCTTTTTTGTTTCACGACTTTTGTTTTAAAAAATTCCGGTGCGGATTAATTATCCTTTAATTCCAGGTGAGCGCGGATCATTTTTTTCAGG
>JAJXYG010000308.1 GCA_021780705.1 Bacteroidota bacterium | reverse complement strand
GTCACCTCCGTCATTGAAAAGATCCAGGTCCTTGAAATCATCGTCCAGATCAAAATCATCTTCTCCCTTGCCTTTCTTGCCGGAAGGCTTCTTCAGCTTGGATTTGGGGATGTCAAATTCTTCAAAGTCCGGATCGTAATCATCATCTTCCACTTTTTCCCAGTCATCTTCAACTTCGACATCATCATCGTCGTCGTCCTCATCACGGGATTTCTTCTTGGAGGAAGTACTCTTGGATTTTTTGGCAGAGGTGTCCTCGTCGTCCTCATCCAGCATATCCTCATCTTCGTCCTTTTTCTTGGCAGCCGCTTTGGACTGGGAAGTCCCTGAACTCTTGGGAGAAATTTTCTTTTCCTTATCAGATTTTGCTTTCATATTTTCTTGAAGGATTAGTTATGTAAAATTTCAATTAGATTTTTAATTTGCCAAAAAAAATTTTTTTCTTTTTTGTACCTCTATCAATCATGATGCCACAATAATCTGCTGGCTTCCGGGGCCATTTGAAATATACTTAACAGGAACTTTCAGAGAATCATTTATATAGGCAATATATTGTTTCATTTCCACAGGCAGGGAATTAAAATCCTTAATTGGGGTAATATCGGTTTTCCATCCGGTGAATTTTTTATACACCGGTTCAATATTTTCCCGCATCATCTGGTAGGGGACTTCACGGGTAATTTCCCCGTTGACCCGGTAGCTTTCGCAGACTTCCAGTTCATCCATCTGGTCCAGGACGTCGGCCTTGGTCATGACCAGTTGGGTGACCCCGTTGACCATGCAGGCAAATTTCAGGGCCACCAGGTCAATCCATCCGCATCTGCGCGGTCTTCCGGTGGTGCTGCCATATTCCATTCCGGTTTTGCGCAACTGTTCGCCCTTGTCGTCCAGTAGCTCTGAAGGGAAAGGTCCGCTTCCCACCCGGGTACAATAGGCCTTGGTGATCCCGAACACCTCTTTTATTTTCTGGGGCGCGATTCCCAGGCCACTGCCCACACCGGCAGAGATCGTGCTGGAGGAGGTGACAAAAGGGAAAGTCCCGAAATCCACATCCAGCATGCTGCCCTGGGCACCTTCGGCCAGAATCCGCTTGCCCTGGGCCATTGCGTCATTGACAAAATATTCGCCATTTACAATTTGCAGCCCTCTCAGGAAGTCTACTGCCTCAAAGAATTCTTCTTCCCATTTGGTGATGTCTTCGCTGAAGGAGAAATTGTCCAGGAGTTTCTGGTGCTTCAGCCTCAGTTTGATATATTGGGAGATGAAGTTCTTGTCCAGGATGTCTCCCACCCGGATCCCGTTTCTGCCGGTCTTGTCCATATAGGCCGGGCTGATTCCCTTGAGGGTGGATCCAATTTTGTCATTGCCCTTGGCCAGTTCACTGGCTTTGTCCAGGGCCCGGTGGGAGGGGAGTATGAGATGGGTTCTGGCGCTGATAAAGAGGTTTTTGCGGAAGTCCACCCCCATCGCCGCCACCGTATCGCACTCCTTCTTCAGGGTGACCGGATCGAGGACCACTCCGTTTCCGATCAGGTTGATGGTATTGTCATGAAATATCCCGGAAGGGATCTGGTGCAGCACTACTTTTTTACCGCCGACATACAACGTATGTCCAGCGTTGGGTCCGCCCTGAAAACGGGCAATCACCTGATAATCAGGTGCAAAATAGTCCACAATTTTTCCTTTTCCTTCGTCTCCCCACTGCAGACCGAGAATTACGTCAACCATCAGAAAATGAGTTTGTCCCCTAACGGGAATTTTTAAATTAAAATACGGGTAAAAGTAAATTGAAAAAAATAAATGGGCTGCATATTTCCCAAATATTTGTCTGAAGCAAGGAGGCAATTTTTCACGGGAAAAGAGTTTCTGACCATGGCAGGAGCCGGCCTTGGGGCGCTCCCTAGGCCACCTTCAGCATGCTCAGTTTATTGACCTTGAATTTAGTCTCGGCATAATCCATGGTGAGGTGGAAGGTCTTCACTTTTTGAGAGGGAAGCTCATACATGGCATCGGTAAGAATGCTCTCGCAGATGCTTCTCAGCCCCCGGGCTCCCAGTTTGTATTCCAGGGCTTTGTCGACCATAAAATCCAGCACTTCGTCCTCAATGACCAGGTCAATGCCTTCCAGTTCAAAAAGGCGGGTATATTGCTTGATCAGGGAATTTCTCGGTTCGGTCAGGATATTTCTCAGGGTAGCCTTGTCCAAGGGGTTGAGATAGGTGATCACGGGGAGCCTGCCGAGCAGTTCGGGAATCAGCCCGAAACTCTTCAGATCCTGTGCATTGACGAACTGAAGCAGGTTCTTGCGCTGCAGGTCCTGGACATCCTTATTCACATTGAAACCGATGGCATTGGTATTGATCCTTCGGGCAATGATCCGGTCCACCCCGTCAAAGGCGCCTCCGCAAATAAAGAGGATATTGCTCGTATTGAGTTTGATGAGTTTTTGCTCCGGATGTTTTCTTCCTCCCTGCGGGGGTACCAGCACTTCGGTGCCTTCCAGCAGTTTCAGCAATCCCTGCTGCACCCCTTCCCCGCTTACATCCCGGGTGATGCTGGGGTTGTCGCTCTTTCGGGCGATCTTGTCAATTTCGTCAATATAGACAATTCCCTTTTGGGCGGCATTGACATCATAATTGCACACCTGCAGCAGCCGGCTCAGGATGCTTTCCACATCTTCACCCACATAGCCCGCTTCGGTAAAGACGGTGGCGTCCACTATGGCAAAAGGTACATTCAGAATCCGGGCGATGGTCTTGGCCAGCAGGGTTTTTCCGGTGCCGGTTTCCCCCACCATGATAATATTGCTTTTCTCAATTTCCACTTCACTATCCGTCTTCTGGTTCAGTCTTTTATAGTGGTTGTACACGGCAACTGCCAGGACTTTCTTGGCGTCATCCTGGCCAATGACGTATTCATCAATAAAATGTTTGAGTTCAATGGGTTTTTTAACTGTGAGCTTGTACCCGGAGGCCTGGCTGTTTTTATCCGGGGTTGGAAAAATCTCCTGGGTAATGATTTCCTGCGCGTGTTCCACGCAATTTTCGCAAATATGTCCTTCCTGACCGGCAATGAGGATCTTTACCTCATCGCGGTTGCGGCCGCAAAATGAACAATGTAAGGTCTGCTGTTTGGCCATCTATGTATTTTTAGGGCAGGAACTTTCCCGCCTGACTCTTGAAGATATGAAATATCCGAGGGATTTCAAAGCCCCGGACCCTTCAGTTAGACAACAAATTGAGAGAATTCGTTGCTTATAACTTGTTAATTATCCCGTCGACTATCCCGTACTTGATGCTTTCTTTGGCATCCATCCAGTAATCCCTGTCAAAATCTTCCAAGACCTTGTCATAGGGCTGCCCACAATTGTCGGCCAGGATTTTCGCCCCGAGTTCCTTGGCTTTCAGAATTTGTTCTGCCATGATCTCCAGGTCGGCGCTGGTGCCCTGCCCCCCGCCACTGGGCTGGTGGATCATCACTTCCCCGTGGGGGAAGATGAACCGTTTGCCTTTTTGTCCCCCGCTGAGCAGGATGCTGCCCATACTGGCCGCCATTCCCATGCAGACGGTAGAAACCGGGGATTTGATCATCTGCATGGTATCATAGATCACCATCCCGCTGGTAATGACCCCTCCGGGGCTGCTGATGTAGAAAGTAATCTCCTTACCACTGTCCTGGGCATCCAGGTACAGCAGCCTCTGGGTAATGTCTCTGGCGCTCTTGTCATCGACCACCCCCCAAAGGAAGACCTTCCTTTGTTCCAGGAACTTCTTTTCAAATAGGATTCCTCCCATCATTTTTTCCATGGGATTTTCAGGGGTTTCTTTTTCCGGCTCTTCTTCCTCAAGCCGTATGGTATTGTATAAGTTCATCTAGTGGTTAATTTGTAATTGGAAAACTATTTTTTTGCTTTTTTGGCATTGGTTAACAGTACTTCATCC
>JAJXYG010000051.1 GCA_021780705.1 Bacteroidota bacterium | reverse complement strand
GATCTAACAAGATCAGGACCGAGAAAATAAGCTTTTTCATATTTTATGGATTAGTAATTGAATGCTGAGTGAGATAACGTAAAAAGCCCGGTATTGTTGTGTTTTGAGGCACTTCAGGTTGCGGCTCATCCATATTGATCGGCAGGGAGATGGACGCTTCTGGTCCCCGGGTTCAGGTGGGTCCCTTGAATTTCGGAGGGGATAATGACAGGATTTATAGAAGCCGTGGTTGATGCGGGGTTAGGAGGCAAAACTGCTTCGCATACGTTCGATTAATTTCTCATCAAACATTTTCTTTGCCATCCGGATCATGTTGTCAAAGGCCCTTGCATGAGAGATCCCGTGGCCTATGATCACGGGTTTATTCACCCCCAGTACCGGGACCCCGCCATAGATTTCAAAATTGAATCGTTCAAAATGGGCATCCTGTATCTTTCTTTCGGTGACGATATCATAAATGGATTCTGCAAATTTGAGCATGACATTGCCGGTAAAGCCGTCACAGATATACACGTCCGCCTTGTCTTTAAGCAAATCGCGGCCTTCGGCGTTTCCTACGAAATGAATTTGGGGATTTTCCTTAAGCAGGGGATAGGTGGCCTGGGTGAGCAGGTTGCCTTTGCCTTCTTCTTCTCCCAAATTGACCAGGGCGACCCTGGGGTTTTCCTTGTTTAGGATATGTTTGGAAAATAGACTTCCCAGCACTGCGAATTGATTGAGATTTTCGGGTTTGCAATCGGCATTCAATCCGACATCTGCCAGCAGGGCAAGTTCTCCGGTCTGTTTGGGCATATAGGCCCCGATGGTGGGTCTCAGTACCCCATCAATGGGTTTAATGGTGAACATGGCCCCTACCATCATGGCACCGGTATTGCCTGCGCTGATAAAAGCGTCTGTCTTTCCGGCAGAAAGCAGGTAAAACCCAATGGAAATGCTGGAATCCGTCTTTTCTTTCAGGGCTTTGGTAGGATGCTCATGCATCTCAATTACCTGTTCGGCATTCACCACAGAGATCTGGGAATTTTCACTGAGTCCGTAACTTTCGAGCAGGGGGGTAATAAGTGCCTTTTTCCCTATCAGGGTGAGATGAATATCCGGTTGAGGAGACTGCAGGAAAAGCTGAACCCCCTTGATTGCTTCCAGGGGAGCAAAATCCCCACCCATGACGTCGATGGCAATATCCATAAGAAAACAGGTTTATTTGAATGGCCAGATTTCAAAGGAGTATCCCTTGAAGAATCCCAAAAAAAATCCAAAAACGAAGTTGAAGATACTCAAACTTTGTTTTTGGAAATCATAATAATGTGTAAATCCGGGTCAGGCCTTCAGGGGAGCCTTTTCAGAGACCACCTTTCCCTTGTAGTAAAGCTTCCCTTCACTCACATGCGCACGATGGCGCACATGGGTTTCACCTGTAGTCTTGTCCACGCTGAGGGTGGGAGCATCTGCGGTATAGTGGGTCCTTCTTTTTGCGCTTCTTTGCTGGCTGTGCCGGCGTTTTGGATTTGGCATAAATTCAGATTATGATGTTAATTATTTATTTATTTATTGTTTTTCTTTAGCTTTTCAAGCCCTTCCTGCAGGGGATTATTGTGTTCAATGATCCCGGACTCCATCTTCTTCAACATTTCCAGGATTTCCTTGTTGCATTGCGGTCCGCCCATTTCTTCGACACTGCACATACGCTGCATGGGAATACTCAGTGATACAAACTCATAAATCCAGTTGGCCAGATGGAGGTGGCTTTCTGTCCTTGAGATATAAAAGATGTCCGGGTCTTCTTCGCTCTCATTCATCTCATCGGGGTTTTCCACCGATTTGACAATCATATTAAACTCATCCCAAAGGTTCAGAGGGAGTGAATTCCCGCATCGGTCACAAGTTACCCTGACACTTCCCCCGATCTCAAACTTCAGTCGCATGAAGGAAGTACTTTTTTCCAGTTGCACCTTGACGGTGGCTTGGCAACTTTCAAAGTCCGTCTGCCCAAATTCTGAAAAGAACTGTTCGTCCACTTCATAATTGAACTCATGGACACCCGGCTTTAATCCCACAAATGCAATATCAAACCTGCGCCTGTTTCCCATGACATCCAATTAAAGGGTTGCAAAAGTAATGAAAACCTCACAATTTTAACCATAATAATGGATTAAAATTGGGTTTTGACCTTTTTTAAGAAAGGCTTTCCCCTTATTAGCAATTGGTTTGTCCTAACTTCGCTTCCCGGCAGCAGGACCCATGGGCCTGATTTTTAATTGATTCTGTTATAATCATGTCATTTCGCAACCCTGGTATAAGGAGATTCTGGACCTGGCTAATCCTGCTTGTAGGGATTATTTTGATCAAAATATTTGCGCACAATGATTTTCATGTGGAGCGCTATTACAGCACCGGGATTTACCGCTATTATTCCGGTTTCCTGAGGTTTATGTTTGGCTGGATCCCCTTCAGCCTGGGTGACCTTCTCTATTTTTCAGCGGGATTTTGGTTGCTTTGGAAGCTCATTGCTAATATCAGGCTACTCTTTGGAAAGAAGTTAAGCCGGCCCCTGCTCTACCAGAAGATAGCCAAACTGGCCCTTCTGATGGGTTCGATCTATATCCTATTTAACCTGGAATGGGGACTGAATTATAATCGAAAGGGGATTGCCTGGCAGCTACATCTGAAAACCCAACCCTATGACACGGCGGACCTGGCCCTGATTGAAGGCCAGTTGCTGCAGAAGGTGAACCACACCAAGGAAATCCTGGTGAAGGATAAGGATTCCTATCCTTCCCGGAAAGAATTATTTTCAAGGGCTGAATCCTGCTACCACCATACCTCGGACTCCCTTCCCTTCCTCTCCTACAGGAATCTTTCGGTCAAGTCCTCCCTGTATGGAAAATTGGGGGATTACCTGGGCTTCACCGGGTACTACAATCCTTTTACCGGGGAAGCCCAGGTAAATACTACAGTCCCCCAGTTCCTGAGACCTTATGTCACCCTTCATGAGATGGGTCATCAATTGGGATATGCCAAGGAAGACGAGGCCAATTTCTCCGGATACCTGGCGGCTGCCTTTGGTCAGGATACCCTCTTTCAGTATTCGGCGTACCTGGATCTATTTGTCTATGCCAACCGGGAATTATTCTATATGGATTCCACGGCAGCAAAAAGATATGCCAGGCAACTATCTCCTACGGTAATTGAGGACCTGAAGGAATGGCGGAAATTCAACCAGAAGTATTCCAGTGCCATGGAACCTGTCATTAATTGGATATATGGGAAATACCTGGAAGAAAACCAGCAGCCCAAAGGTCTTCGCAGCTATAATGCCGTGGTGGAAATGCTGATAGCCTACTATAAGAAATTTGGCAAAATTTAGTCATCCTAATTCTCTATTCCAGGCAGGGGATCAGTTTAAAGATGCAGCTGGTTACGAAAATCCTGACTGGTAAGGACCTTCAACTCAAAATCATTCATCCATCCCTGAAGTTTCAGGTTTTCAGGCAGGGTTAGCCCATCAAAGAAATAGGTCATGGCAAACCGGGTCCCGTCCTTCAGGGTTGCATAGAGCGCCTTGGTCAGGCCAAAGGCTGTCGAACCTCCCTTCATTCCGGCGTGATCCAGCCAGCTTTGATTGGCCGGGTTCTCCATAACCGCCTCCAGTTCCTCGGACAAGATCCGGTAGGTGTCTTTGTCAAAATACTTCCTTTCGTTGAGTATGGAGCATAATTTGGTGTACTCCAGCGTGGTGGAGGCAGGAAGCCGGTCACTCCACAACTTCTGCATGCGCATCGAAAGATTGGATAGCCTGAATTTTTTCTTGTAATTGGAATCATTTTTTAATTCCCCTCAGAAATCCACCTGCTTTGCAGGTGGTTATGTACTTCGCTGCTATGCAGATGCACTAAATTAGGTGAGGAGAGTTTTTGGTGCAAAGATGAAATAATTTTGTGGGATGCAAAA
>JAJXYG010000186.1 GCA_021780705.1 Bacteroidota bacterium | reverse complement strand
CAATTGTGGAAGCTAATTACAGTTCCGAACTGGAAGAATTAAAAAAGAATAAATCGGTCTATTTTTCAAAACAATCTCTCGCCACAGGAGTCCTGGAGGGTATCCAACATCACGTTGCCAGCATGAATATCTAAATCCCACCGCGGCTATACCCTGGCCTTACCTATTCAGTTCTTATCGAATTGACCGGATTGGCTCTGGCTGCACTTATAGCCTGGAAGCTGATGGTCAAAAATGAAATCACAAGTGCTGCAGCACCTGCAATGGCAAATACCCACCCATTCAGGCCAATCCGGTATGCAAATTCATTAAGCCAGCGGTTTACCAGCCATACGGAAAGAGGAATGGCGATCAGAATTGCCAACATGACCAGCTTTAGAAAATCCGAGCTGATCAAACCTACAATGCCAGGAACACTGGCGCCCAGTACTTTTCGAATTCCGATCTCCCGCTTTTTGACCTGGGCGGTATAGGTGGACAATCCCAAAAGACCCAGGCAGGAAATCAGGATCGCGATAGTGGAAAACAGATTAAACAAAGTACCTGTTTGTGCTTCTGACCGGTACAATTTATCAAAGCTTTTGTCCAGGAACCGGTAGTTAAAAGGGGTATTTCCCGAATACTTTTTATAGAGTTTCTCCACTGAGGCAATTGCTGCCGAAGCATCCCGGCCGGAAGTTCTCACGTAAAGCACATTTGGAGCATCCCAAAAATCAAAGAATATCACCGGTCCGATCTTTGTTTTTAAGGATTGAAAATTAAAATCTTTCACCACCCCCACAATAGTACCCTTCCGATTGTGAAAAGAAATCTGGCGACCCACATAGGGCTTGGATAACTGCATTTGCTTCACCGCGGTTTCATTTAGGATGTAATATCCGCTGTCTGCGGGGGTGCCCCTAAAGTTCTGTCCTTCCAGGAACTGGAACTTCATGGTGGGAATAAAATCCTTATCCGCCTTGATCTGGGTAATCAACATGTTGTCATCCTTGGGCTTGCCCTCCCAATCTATATCCCCGGTTGAGCTGAACACATCCGCAAAATTGGGGGCATCACTTGCACCCACCCCGTGAATTGAGGACTCCTTGCCCAATTCGGTTTCTACGGCTGACAAATGACCAGCCATTTCATTAGGCAGGGGGACAGCAAAGACATAACTTTTGTCATAACCCAAATCCTTAGCCCTAATGAAATCAAGTTGCCTGCCAATGACAAGGGTACCCACCAGCAGGATTACCGATATGGAAAACTGAAACACCACCAAACCCTTCCTCAAGGTGGCAATACTCACTCCGGAGGATATTTTTCCTTTCAAGGCTTCCATGGGTTCAAAGGAACTCAACACAAGGGCCGGGTATATGCTCGAGGCGATCAGGCTCCCTGAGACCGCCAGCAAAATAGCCTTCCAGATTGCCGGATCCTTAAGGCTGAATTGAAGGGTGGTGCCGGTGACACCATTGTAGATTGGCATGAGCAGATATATCAAAACCAGCCCCAATACGGTGGCCATGCCAAATAGCAGAACCGTTTCCAGGGTGAACTGAAGGAACAATTGCAACCTGCCGGCTCCCACTATTTTTCTGATACTCACCTCCTTGGCCCTGACCAGGGAGCGGGCGGTGGACAGGTTGATGTAGTTTATGCTTGCGATAGATAACAATAATACCACGACCAGCATGAAAATCTGTACCATCCTCAGGTCCGAGGTATTTCCATCGGCTCCTACCAGGTGAATGTCCCCCAGATTTTCAAGGCGAAACTCCGCATTGGAGTCCCCATTTCTGGCCTTCTTATAGAGGTCCGAGAATTCCATCCCGGTCTTCTTTGGATTGGATCCGGGAGTAAGTTCCACAAAGACGTCGAAGCTGTAATCTCCTACATCTTCGTCAATAGTTTTCCAGTCCCCGTTTCCGCCCCAGGAAGTAAAGAGCTGCCCATAATATTTCATGGGAAATACGGCGTCAAATTTCATGCTCGAATTATCCGGAAAGTCCTGCAGAACGCCGGAAACGGTAAAGGGAGTTTTATAGAATATGATCGTCTTGCCCATGGGATCGGATTGGCCAAAGAATTTCTTGGCACAAGCCTGGGTAAGCAACACTGAATGAATGTCAGACAAGGCCGTAATCTTATTCCCCTCAATGATCTTGTAATTAAACATGGAAAAAAAGCCGGTGTCCACACAGGCGATGGTATTACCACCCAGCTGAATGGTTCCCGAAGAATCCGAAAGATCCTGATTATGAATTTCCTTTATCCGAACTACTGACCTTAATTCCGGAATATTTTTGGCATACACCGCCAGTGGTCCGGGGACCGTAGGCCAGGTCTGGGCCTTTCCACCTACCACAAAGTGTGCACTGAGCTGGTAGATATTTTTGTAATCCGGATTGAACTTGTCATAGCTCAATTCATGCTGCACCCAGATTAACAATAATATACCGGTGGCCAGTCCGGTAGCTAATCCGGCCAGGTTCAGAAAATTAAAGAATTTACTGTTCCAAAGGGATTTCCATGCAGTCTTAAAATAATTCTTGAACATACTTGTATTTTCGACCTTTAATAACTTTCAAGTCTAAAGATTCTCCACACCTGAACTCAAAAATGACCGGGCCACTACTCGGTCCTAAGGTTGGTCGCCGGATTGGACATGGCAGCCCTTGAGGAATAGAAAGCAGCCGTCGCCAGGGCAGTCAGCACAATCACCAATGCTGACAATACAAAGGGCAAAGGAGATAAGCCGGTATTATAGGAAAAAACCTTCAGCCAATTATCCATAAAATAATAGGCCACCGGGAATGCGATTAGGGCAGCAATTAGCGCCAACCACAGGTAGCCTCTGGAAATGATTGACACAATACCATAGATATCCGACCCCAATACCCTTCTAATGCTTATTTCTTTTTGACGCTGCTGGGTAGTAAATGCCGTCAGGCCGAGCAATCCCATAAACGTGATTAATATGGTCAAAATTGAAAAGGTGGCAAAGATTTTACCTCTTTTCTGATCGGCATCATACTGTGAATTAAATTGCTTGTCCAGAAATTTATATTCATAAGGCAGTTGTGGAAAATATTTCTTCCAAATACTTCCCACCTGTGCAATAGATTGTTGAATGTCCCCCGGCCTGACCTTGATTTGAATATTATTTCCATCCGAGCCATAAAAGAGCAGCAGCGGGTCAATAGGATTGTAAAGGGATTTTTGATTGAAATCGTTAAAGACCCCCACCACTTCCAGATAATGACCGCTGGTGTCGCCGGGGAAGTTCACCCTCTTGCCAATGGGATCATTCCACCCAAAATGCTTCACCATAGCCTCATTGACCAGGATGCTGTGCATCGTATCTGCAGGTCCGGTAAAGTTTCTTCCCTTGACAATATGAATTCCCAGTGTTTGCAAAAAATGTTCATCAATGGTATAACAATTGATACCCTTATTCACATTGCCATTCCGGGTTTGCACCACAAAGAGATTTAGATTCAGGTTGCTGCTTCCCGGATAAGAATTTCCGGTACCCACATCCGCCACTTCGGGGAGGGATCTCAGTTCATTGTCCATCGCATCAATCTTGCTTCTTTCGTCTTCCCCTGTGTTGACAATAAGCGTCATTACCTGTGCCTTGTTAAACCCTAAGTTTCTTTTTTGCACATAGGAAAGCTGTGCATATACCACCCATGTACAAATCAACATGACCATCGCTACCGAAAACTGCAATACCACCAATGAACGTCTCAAATTGATATTGCCGGAAGCTTTGGAAAGAGATCCCTTAAGAATGCTGACAGGCCTGAATCCCGATAGATAGAAGGCGGGGTAACTCCCCCCGACCAGGCCGGTAAACAACCAAATTCCGGCCAGCAATCCCAGATTTGAGGGCTGTAGCAGGGTGTGGATAGTAAAATATTTTCCGGATATGCCATCAAATGAAGGCAATAGCAAAATAACCAGCCCAAAG
>JAJXYG010000188.1 GCA_021780705.1 Bacteroidota bacterium | reverse complement strand
TCAGTTTAAGCCAGTCGATTATCCTGCTGGTGTATCCGTATTCATTATCAAACCAGGCTGATACGGTGACGTGATTGCCCACCACCGAAGTCAGGGAACCATCTATGATGCAGGAATGGGAATTTCCTTTTACATCCAGGGATACTATCGGTTCTTCCGTATACTGTATTATGCCTGAATAGGCATTGGCAGCTGCCTTCTTAAAGACCTCATTGATCTGCCCAGAACTGACTTCATCATTTAATTGTACTGAAAAAATCCCAAGTGCTCCATTTGCGACCGGGACCCGGGTGGAGGTCGCCTCAATTTTACCCTTAATTCCAGGCATTAGCCGCTCCAGCGACTGCTTGAGATCTATGCTTACCGGAATTATAGATTCGGATGCTGCCCTGCCTCTCCTGAAATTTCCATTTGCAGAGTCAACGAGACTTTGGCGGGAAGTATAGGAATGAATGAAGTTGATATGGGCAGATCGGATTGAAATGGAATTTAGAAGATAAAGTACATGGATGGCACAATTGGTCATACAGCCACCCGGAGAAATGATCCTTTGGGCATCCGTTAACCCCGAATGGTTAAATCCATAGATCAGCAGAGGGATATCTGCCAAACCGGTCGTGGATAACAGCACCCGTTTGGCTCCTGCCTTCAGGTGATCCGAGGCGGCCTCCTGGCTTATAAATTTGCCAGAACATTCCAGCACTACATCGATGCCAAGTGCAGCCCAGGGCAGTTTGCCTGGATCGGGCTCATTTAGTACCTGAATTTTCCGGTTTCCTGTCATCAGGTATTCTCCCTGGGAAGTCACCTGATGAGAATAGGCACCAAATAATGAATCATATTTAAATAAATATATAAGATTCTCGATTGGCATCAGGTCATTCACTGCCACCAGGTCAAATTCTTCCATTTCAAGGAGTCTTCTCATCAGAAGCCTGCCGATACGGCCAGTGCCGTTAATTGCAACCCGCATACACCGTTTTTAAGTTTTTAAGAACTGCAAATATCCATAACAAATCCATCAGAAAGAAAATTCCTTTCAAAAATTCTCCCTACTGGGAATGCAGATGTCATTCCCAGGCAAACTGATAAGACGGTAAACGAGTACTTCTAAACGCGGACGTAAATTTTTCGCTTATCAAGAATATACCCTACGGACCAACAGAATAGCATGTAGGTGATAGCGAATAGAAGTGAACCCGGATAGGCACCAAAATGGATAAAGATATTTTGATAAATCCACCTGAAAAGGTTCTGACTGGGTGGTCCGACCGGGATCATAAACAGCACAGTCACCATCAGTTCTGAAAGCAGGTAGATAAATAATGGGTTCTTTCCAAATACCTGGAAAAACCCGGTCCAGCGGGATCTTTTTTGTATATCAATTAAATAAAGAAGCACGCCTAAAATGATGCAATCCAGCCCTACGGTATACACTACGAAACTGCTGGTCCACAGTTTTTTCATGATGGGGAATGTCAAATCCCAAAAATAACCGCAAGCCAGTAGCCCAAATCCGGCAATAAGAAGTTTGGTTACCCCTTCATAGGTATTGCCTTTTTCCTGTACCCATTTTCCTGCAACAAATCCGGCTACCACATTTCCAATTGCAGGGAATGTACTGAGCCATCCTTCCGGATCAAAGGCAACCCCTTCTCCATGGTACATATGGGCTTCACCCATCAGCCATTTATCCAGGTAAAACTCTGCATTTCCCTGCATTTTCAGCGGGTCACCCGGAGTGCCAAACTTATACATGACAATCCAGTACAGGAACAGTATGGCCACACATATATAAATGGTAGTCTTTTCTTTAAAATAATAAATCATAAGAGAGGCAATACCATAACAGAGGGCGATGCGCTGTAACACGCCCATAATCCGGGTCTGGCTAATCGGAAAGGAAATTATATGGTGGTCCTTATCCAGACGGAAAAATGGGAACCAATACATTAGGTACCCCAGCAGGAAGATGATGGCGGTCCGTTTCAGAATCTTTAAAACAATTTTACTTTGGGGCAGACCTTCCCATTTTCTCATTACAAAACTCATAGCATTTCCAACCACAAATAAGAATGTGGGGAATACCAGGTCTGTGGGAGTGAAACCGAACCATTTGGCATGGTTAAGAATGGAATAAGAAGTGGCGCCATTTCCGGGAGTATTTACGATGATCATGAAACAGATCGTCATGCCTCGCAATACGTCCAGGGCCACGTTTCTTTGTTGTTGTTTTGGTGTAGCTAAAGTGGTGGACATTCGAATCAGAATTTAGTGTGAAAAAGCAATCGTATTTGAATTTTAAAAATACGGGAAATTTTTCTTGATTTGGATATAAATCCGGTTTCCGAATTGTCCATTTAATTTTGGTGGGGGTTTACCTTCAGAAAAGAAGTTATTTTCCGGTGCCACTCCAGCGAAACCATTTTACTCCCAGATATCCAAAGATCAAGGCGTACAGCAAGGTAAGCAGAAAAGCGCCAAAGGTATCTGCATTCCAGGAGGTTCCCATCATTCCGGCACTAAGCAGCGTTTTTACCGTACCAAAGGGAGACCAATGGATTAAAACTTTTAGTGAGTTGCCCAACAAACCCGATTCTCCAAAAATGCCAAGGACGATAAATCCGATATATACCAGTCTTGAGGTTGCATTTACTGTTTCAGCGTTCTTAACCAATCCTACAATCATTTGCCCCAGGCTCAGATAAAGCGCTCCTCCAATTAGGGAAGCCAGGAAAGACAATATATACCCCTGGAAGGAAAGCGAGATTTTATCCCACTTGAAGCCGAAATAAAACACCAGTAAAGTAACCAGGGTAATCAAGGCCAACTGGACCATAATCCTGCTAAGCATGATCAGGCCTGTCGGCACCGGGGCAACTCTCAATCTCTGAAACACCCCCTTATCCCGGTCGCGGGCCAGAGTAATGGCATAGCCCATGATTCCTATGGAGGTAAGACCAATGGTAAGCGACATACTGAGAATGAATGCCCCGCCCAGTTTGTCTGCAGCCCCTTTCCAGGAAAGCAGCAACATTACCGGCACAAGCAGTGACATCAGCAGGGAACGCCGGTTTCTCCATTGGGTAGTGAAATCAGCTCTCAGTAGGATGGCTAGAGCCTCAGCTGGTTTAGTTATTTTGTGTGGCATGAATTGAAAGTTAGGGTCTTATTTCTTTGCCGGTTAATCCAATAAACACATCCTCCAGGGTAATTCTCCCTTTGCGTGAAGCCTTGATCACCTCCGGATCATCACGGTGATTTGAAATCAGATTTTCCGGTGTATCGGTTGCAATGATGCTTCCATGGTCAATAATGGCAATCCGGTCACAAACAGATTCTGCTTCTTCCATGGAGTGGGTAGTCAGTACAATGGCATGCCCCTTTTCTCTCATGGAGTCATAACGAGCCCAAAGTTGCCTTCTAGATTGGGGATCCAGGCCGGTGGTAGGTTCATCCAGCAGAACCAGGATCGGATTATGGATGGTGGATATAGATAAGGAAACTCTTTGTTGTTGCCCCCCGGAAAGCTGGCTGAACTTCTTGGAAGCTGCATCGTCCAGTTTGATGTCTTTCAGGATTTCCTGTACTTCAGCTGGCGACAAATTCACCCCATATAACCCCCCGTACAATTTAATGATTTCCTTAATGTTCAGTTCTGGCTGAAAACTCGTGGATTGAAGTTGTACCCCCATCTGAGCCTTTGCGAGCCTGCCTTCCGTACGAATGTCATATCCTCCAATGGTAATCTTGCCGGCGCGGGGAACAATCAGGCCTTCCACCGCACTCAGGGTGCTGGTTTTGCCCGCTCCGTTGGGGCCCAGCAATCCAAAGATTTCACCACCCCGAACCTCAAAGGATACCTCCTTAACCGCCTGGAATCCTCCGTAAAACACATTGAGGTGCTCCACCATTAAAATGACTTCTTGCGTGAAGTCTCCCATGTGTTGTTTTTTTTAAT
>JAJXYG010000311.1 GCA_021780705.1 Bacteroidota bacterium | reverse complement strand
GGGGAAGTACTCGTTACAAATAGGTTGCTCACATCCCTGCCCAACCCATCATGTAAATCCACCCGGCCGTCGCTGCCAAAGGAGGGAACGAGTTTCCCGCTGCGGGCATTGACGCAGTATATGTAGCAGCCTGCGGTGTACAAAATCCGCTGGTCTTCTCCCCGGGCCCAGTAAGTAACCCCGCGGTTGTTGTTGAGGATGAACTGGAACCCCTTGGAATTCATGCTGGAAGAATCCGGATTAAAAACCCAGAGTGGCTTTCCGGTGGCGGCATCCAGGGCAAAGAGTCGTAGCCGTGGGGAAGTAGCGTACAAGACGCCTTTTACTACGATGGGATTGCATTGTATCTGGGAGTGATTGGCGGTATCGGCATCCCCGGTGTGATATATCCAAACCTCTTTGAGTTGATTGACGTTGTTCGTATCAATTTGGGTGAGGGATGAATAATGGAGGGTATTGCTGGATCCTCCATAGACAGACCATTGCGTATAATCAGGATGGTTACCCTGTTGGCATCCCGAGAGAAAAAAAAGAGCCATCCCTGAAAATCCAAGGAAACTCCAAATGATTCTTTTCATCATATAACGGCAAGGAAACCCCGTAGCTTGCCTCGGGGTATGTATTTTTAGAATGTAAAATCAGCGGGACAGTGACTCCTCTTTTATCATTTCAGGAAACCAGCGCATCATACAATATCTCAACCGGATGGAGGGCCTTTCTGCCGGTGCCATCTTTCACCTGGTGGCGGCAACTGGTACCGGGAGCCGCAATCAATACCTCCGGGGCACTTTGTCTCACCGCAGGCAGCAAAACCAGTTCCCCAATCTTCATGGAAAGATCGTAATGTTCCTTTTCAAAACCAAAAGAACCTGCCATCCCGCAGCAACCCGAAGGGATGACTTCCACTGAATAATTTTCCGGGAGAGACAGCATCTTCACCGATGGAGACAAAGAGGATAGTGCTTTTTGCTGGCAATGGCCATGCAATTTGATGGCTTTCCTGTCCCGGGTAAAGAGATCCGCAGAAATATTTCCTTTGTCGATTTCACGGGCAAGGAATTCCTCCATGGTAAAGGTAGATTTGGAAAGCTTTTTTGCCGCTGCGAAGTTCTCCTCGTCGGCCAGGTCCAGGTATTCATCCCTGAAAGTCAGGATGGCGCTGGGTTCAATACCTACCAGGGGGGTGTCTTCAGTGACGAGTTTCTTTAACAGTCCGATATTGGTATTGACAATCTTTTTGGCTTCCCGGAGCAGTCCCTTGGAGAGCCAGGTTCTGCCGCTTTCCACATGTTCGGGTATAATGACTTCATAGCCTAACCGCTCCAGCAGGCTGATCGCCTTGATGCCGATTTCCGTGTCATTGAAATTGGTGAACTCATCGCAGAAGAGATATACTGTTTTCTTTGACTCCGCAGCGGGAAGTTGCCTTTTATGCTTGCGGTACCATTTTTCAAGGGTCGTCCGGTGCAGGGTGGGCATGGAGCGCTTTACTGCAAAACCGGATACTTTCTTGATCAGGGTACTCAGACCCGGTGCGGTTACCGCAAAATTGTACAGCCCCGGTGCGATCGCACCCAACTGGGCTGATTTTTTGAAATTGGCGATGAGTTTGGCCCGGAAGGGAACTCCATTGGCATCATAGTATTGCTGCAGAAATTCCGCTTTCAGTTTGGCTACATCCACATTGGAGGGACATTCTGACTTGCAGCCCTTGCAACTCAGGCATAGATCCATGACCTCGTATATCTCGGGGTGGTCAAACCGGTTTGCCTTGGTGGAATGGGTAAGAAATTCCCTCAGTACGTTGGCCCGGGCACGGGTGGTATCCTTTTCATTTTTGGTAGCCATATAGGATGGACACATAGTGCCACCGCTCAGGTGGGTTTTCCTGCAATCTCCGGTGCCATTGCACTGCTCTGCATGTTGAAGAATATCCTGTTTATAGTACCGGAACAGGGTAGGAAATTGTGGGGTTTGCTGTCCGGGTTCATAGCGAAGCATGGAATTCATCGGGGGAGTATCCACAATCTTATTTGGATTGAATATCCCATGAGGATCCCACGACTTTTTAATGGCCTTGAATATCTCGTAATTTTTGGCACCCACCATCTGGGGAATAAATTCTCCCCGCAGACGGCCATCCCCATGTTCGCCGCTAAGAGAACCCTGGTACTTTTTCACCAGGGCTGCAATTTCTTCAGCTATTAGCCGGAAGAGGTGGTTGCCTTCGGCTGTTTTCAGGTTGATGATGGGACGCAGGTGGATTTCTCCGGAACCTGCATGGGCATAATGCACGGCATGGAGGTCATATTTGTGCAGGATCTTATTAAAGTCCGCAATATAGGCAGGCAGGTCGTTCACATCTACCGCCGTGTCTTCAATTACAGGGACTGCCTTTTCATCCCCCGGCATATTGCCCAATAATCCCAGTCCTGCTTTTCTCAGACTCCATATCCGTCCGGTATCCTCCCCGAATAAAAGGGGGAAGTGATACCCGAGGCCTGCTTCCCTCATTTCAAGTTCGCATTCATGGGCCCGGGCTATAACCTCTTCTTTCGTAGAATTTCTGAGTTCGATTACGAGTACCGCAGCCGGATCGCCTTTTACAAAAAAGCGGTTCTTGCTTTGTTCAATATTGTCCTTGGTACATTCCAGGATATAGTGATCGATTAATTCACTGGCTTCAGGTTGGTATTTAAGTGCAATTAGGTTGGCCCTGAGCGCTTCATCAATGGAATTGAAATGAATGCATAACAACCCGTTCACCTTGGAAGGCAGCGCAATCAAATTCAGTTTGATTTCTGTAATAAAGGCCAGGGTTCCTTCGGAACCCGCAATTAATTTGCAAAAATTAAAGTCAGGTCCCCCTGCCGTGAAGGGCGCAGATTGCAGGAGGATATCCAGGGCATATCCGGTATTTCTTCTTTCGATGGACCTTTTCGGAAATTCTCTTTGTATCTCCTGCTGGTTGTCATAATTGCTCAGCAGGCTTCTTACGGTACGGTAGATTTGAGATTCAAGACTCTCGCCTTCACATTTTTGGTGGAAGGCATCCAGGTCCAATGCGCGGAAAGTGGCTTCGCTGCCATCACTGAGCAGTGCCTTTACTTCCAGCAGGTGCTCCCGGGTACTGTGGTAAACCACGGAATTGGAGCCGCAGGAATTATTCCCCACCATCCCCCCGATCATTGCCCGGTTGGCAGTAGAAGTCTCAGGGCCAAACAACAGGCCATGGGGTTTGAGAAACCGGTTCAACTCATCGCGAATCACCCCCGGCTGGACACGGACCCATTTTTCCTCGGTATTTAGTTCGAGGATCTGGGTAAAATTTTTGGATACATCCACGACAATCCCATTTCCAACCACCTGGCCGGCTAGTGACGTTCCGGCAGTGCGGGGAATCAGAGCCGTTTGATTCCTGGCGGCAAAGGCGATCAGCTTCCTGATATCTTCCACACTCTTGGGTATGGCTACCGCCAGGGGAATTTCCCGGTAAGCCGATGCATCGGTTGCATAGACCACCTTCATCAACTCATCAAAGTACAATTCCCCCTCCAATTCACCGGAAAGTTCAATCAACCGCTCTTTCATAGAAAAAATTTCAATCAATAAGTGGACAAAACTAAAACCTTTTCCATTAAATATGCTCCAATTTTTGATCCCCTGGCTCCCCACGTGCACCTGGACAACCCCCGGGTATTCTGGGTCCTTAACCCTTCATTCCCATCCATTTCCCGAAAAATCCGTAAAACAATCCAGGTGGGGCTACTCTATATATTAATGGGTTTTGAAAGGTCTGATCCCTGACCAGGTTCATAAATTGAGAGTGATTACCCTGGCCTGTATTTTCTATTTCACCAAAAATGATGATTTTTGTGCCGCGGAAGGATGGAAATGCCAGCCAGAGAAAAACCAATGAGAAGGATGAGTTAAAATCCAATAGCCGGTAGGGTTTTAGAGGCTGCTAC
>JAJXYG010000218.1 GCA_021780705.1 Bacteroidota bacterium | reverse complement strand
CAGTTCATCGCCTTCCTTGGCCAAATTCAGGGCGGTCTGGCCTCCCATGGTGGCCAGGACGGCATCAATTTCATTTTCCTCCAGGATCTGTTCAATACTCTCCACGGTAAGGGGAAGCAGATAGACCTTGTCTGCCATCATCGGATCGGTCATGATGGTCGCCGGATTGCTGTTAATAAGGATGACCTTAATGCCTTCCTCTCTTAAACTGCGGGCCGCCTGGGTACCTGAATAATCAAATTCACAGGCCTGCCCGATAATAATGGGCCCAGAACCAATGATTAATACGGTTCGAATGGAGTTGTCACGCGGCATTTATATATGAATTTGTGGGCGCCAAAAATAAAAGGAAATGTTGAAAAATGGCGGAATTAATTTTGTCCGGAACCCTGTCCTTCCATGGAATGGATGCGGATTTTCCTGCAGGAGGCTGTCACAGCGGCTTCAGGGTTCATTCAAATCTATCACGGTCATAGGATGGATCCCGGTGCAACCATTGGTCGCCATATGTTGTTAATTTCGTAATATTATGACTTCTCCCTATTCCGTTTTTCATCGGACCCTTTATCTCTTGTGGGGTGTAGTTGCCCTGTTGTTGCCGGCCCAGGCCAAACCCCAATTATTTCCTCCCGTCCATTACCCGGCAGGGTATTTTCGCTACCCGGTGGACGCCCGTATCGGAATAGCAGCCGATTATGGGGAATTGCGCCCCAATCATTACCATATGGGCCTGGATTGCCGGACCAACCAGGTACAGAACCGCCCGGTGATGGCGGCCGCAGGGGGATTTGTTTCCCATGTCAGGATTGAGCCCTTTGGTTTCGGAAGGGCAATCTACATCCAGCACCCCAATGGGCTGACTACAGTGTATGGGCATCTGAACCGGTTTTTTCCTGCGTTGGAGCGATATGTGAAGGACCGGCAGTACCAGTTGAAATCCTGGGAGGTATTTCTGGATATTCCTGCAGGCAGGTTCCCGGTGGCCAAAGGGCAGCTCATCGCCTATAGTGGAAGCACCGGAGGTTCCCTTGGACCCCATTGCCATTTTGAAATCAGGGACACCCGGACCGACAAGGTGCTCAACCCCCTTTTATTCGGACTCCCGATCCCCGATCACGTCCCTCCTACCCTTGTCAGGCTCGCCGTATATGACCGGAACATGAGTACCTATAGCCAAAAGCCGCGCCTGTACCCCCTTCAGAAAACCTCCGGAGGATACCGCCCCCTTCCCTCCACCATAGTGGTTCCCTCTGACCGGGTGAGTTTTGGAATTTCCGCCTTTGACCGGGTGTCTGGCTCTTCGATTCCCACCGGGATTTTTGAATCCGTGCTGTACGTAGACCAAAAGCCGGTTATGGGGTTCAGGATTGACTCCATGACCTACGTGGAGACCCGCTACGTGAATGGCAATATTGATTACCGGACCCGGGCCGCAGGAGGCCCCTTCATCCAGCACCTGTCCCGGCTACCGGGCTGCCCGGAAGGGATATACCGGGATTTTTCCGGAGACGGGGTAATTACCTTAAGAGACCACCGACCCCACCGGGTAAAGGTGGTGGTAAAAGATGCGGCGGGAAATTCCACCGGGCTGAATTTTTGGGTGGAAAAGGCCGCAGACCTGCCGGACAGGCCCCTGCCCCGGGAGTCTGACCGTCACGACCCGCTGGAATTCAAGCCGGGGAATATGAATATCTTTTCCAATGACCGGCTGGATGTCTTCCTGGGTCCGCGGGCGATTTACGACAGTTTTGCCTTTGCCTTCCGGGACCTGGGCGCGCTCGTACCCGGCACCTATTCAGACCTTCTTTCCGTAGAATCTGGTCTTGTACCCCTGCAGGACAGCCTGACCCTTCGGATCCGGGCTACCGAACCCGTACCTGAAATACTGGAAGGCCATATGCTCATCCGAAGAACCTGGGAGGGGGAAAGCGAAGTGGTCCGTGCCGTCAGGCAGGGAGACTGGTATGAGGGCAAATTCAGGAATTTTGGCAATTTCCAGCTTGTCGCAGACCAGGAGCCGCCCATAATCGGGGCGGGGTTCAGGGAAGGCGCCCATTTGTCCCGGGCCTCCCGGCTGGTGATCTATGCAAAGGATGCCTATGGCCCTTTGCGAAGATTCACCGGTGAACTGGACGGCAAATGGCTTTTATTCAGCAATGACAAACAAAAGGCCTTTATTTATAATTTTGATGCACATTGTCCGCCGGGTCGCCATACCCTCCGGATAATCGCAGAAGACCAGGCGGGAAATGCAGCGGAGCGGACCTGGCATTTTACCCGGTAGGATTTCTGGGATTTGAGGGAATTCAGAATACGGGGCACCAGGGAATTATTCAAGCGTTTTAACAAGGTAAATCAAATCAATTTATATGACCCAGCTTCAAGAAGGGGAAAAAGCCCCCACCTTTACCGGCAAAGACCAGAATGGAAAAAAAGTGTCTCTCAAGGATTTCAAGGGAAAAAAGGTGGTCCTCTATTTTTACCCTGAGGACGACACCCCTACCTGTACCATCGAGGCATGTAATCTCAGGGACAACTACAAAGTATTACAGAAAGCCGGCCTGGAAGTGCTGGGGGTCAGTCCGGATGACAGCCGCAAGCACAAGAAGTTTGAACAGAAATATCAATTGCCCTTTACCCTCATCGAGGATCCGGATAAAAAGATCATCGACGAGTACGGGGTGTGGGGAGAAAAGAACCTTTATGGAAGAAAATACATGGGTTTACACCGTACCACCTTTTTAATAGATGAGCAGGGGGTGATTGTCAAGATCTTCCGAAAACCCAAATCCAAGATCCACAGCCAGGAAATTCTCCAGGCCCTGGGAAAAAAATGAGCGGGTGGGTCTGCAGGAGCAGACTCCATCGTACATTTTCGTTCCACCCCTTAATAATCCAGCTGGAGTCCCAGGTGGTCCTTCAGGCTTTTGACCAGGGGATATTCTTCGATGATTTTCAGGAACTGTTCCTTTACCGTCAGCGGACCGGAACCCTCTTCGGTGCCGGGTGCCGCAGATTCATCCAGGCTCACCTTATAGACCAGAAGCCGGTTATTGAAATGGGCCTGCAGGTGTTCAATCAGGGAAGCACGTTCTGCTTCAATGAAGCGCTGCTGGAGATTATGATGGGTTACAATTTCAATATTGTTCTGGTCAAGTATCTTCAGGGTGGCACTCCTGAAATTGGTCACACCTGAATGGTTGTTATTCTCGCGAAGCATCTCGATATACTTTCCCCACGCTATGTACAATTCTTCTTCATTGAGATCCCTGGGCTGGTGGCCACTATTCATTTGTTCCTGTGCCACTTCCTGATGGATATCCTTCAGGGACAGTTTTCCTGTCTTTCTTACACCGGCTGACCCGGGTGCTTTGCCGGTTTTGGCCTTTTCTGCCGGGGCGGGCCGCGCCACTTCAGGATGTATCCTGAGGGAAGGTCCTCCGGCCTGATCGGTGGTAACAGGGTCGGATGCGTGCATTTCTTTGGTGGCGGCAGGTTTTGACCCCGAAGGCTTGGATTCTGCCGGATCTTTCTGGCGGTAAGCCACCGGGCTTAATCCCCGGAAGGAAACCGGTTTGGCTTTGTCCACCTGCTTTTCCATGGCCACTCCGGAACCGGGTTTGGACACTAACTGCAGGGCCTGGTTGAGAAAACACAATTTAATCAGTACCATCTCCACGTGCAACCGCTTGTTGCGGGCCTGCCGGTAATTGATTTCAGCCTCATTCAGGATATTGAGGGCGCTGATGAGAAATCCCGGATCGGTTCCTTTTGCCGCCTGGCGGTAACGCTGCGCAAATCCCTCGGACACCTCCAGCAGTTCTGCTACCTTCGGGTCCTTGCTGACCAGGAGATTCCGGAAGAATTCAGCCAGGCCGTTTAGCACCATGTCCCCCTCGAAGCCCTTGCGGTTGATTTCATCATACTGCAAAAGGGCATCTCCCATATTTTGCTCCTGCATGGCATCCAGCAG
>JAJXYG010000271.1 GCA_021780705.1 Bacteroidota bacterium | reverse complement strand
TGCCTGGATGTGGTCTTCAATTCCCTTCATGGTAATAGTGCCATTGGAAGCGTCAAGTCTGCCGCGAAGGCAATCATACACCGTCTCAGGTTGTTCATGAATCTCCTTGAGCATGAAGTGCTCATAACCTCCCTTTTCAATGGCCGCCAGTTCAATATCCAGTTTTGAGATATAGGGGGTCTGCTTTTCATTACCCAGATTCTTGAGTATGAGCTCATCTGCTTTGATGATGGCGATTTCATAGTCGTTAACATACACTACTTCCTTGGTGTACTCCAGCATAGGAGTGGCATCTGATCCCAGAAAATGCTCCCCTTTGCCAATTCCAATTACCAGTGGGCTTCCCTTCCTGGCAGCTATAATGGTATCCGGGTGATCCTGGTCGAGCACCAGGATGACATAGGCACCGGACACCCTTTTCAGTGCAATACGGACGGCCTCTTCCAGGGCGCAATTGCTGTTGGTCTGGATTTCCTCAATGAAATTGAGAAGTACCTCCGTATCGGTTTCGCTCTTGAAAGTGTATCCTTTGTTTACCAGTTCCTTTTTCAATTGGCCATAATTCTCGATAATTCCATTGTGAATCATGGCCAGTTTTCCTCCGGCACTCTGGTGGGGATGTGCATTAACGTCGCTGGGTTCCCCATGGGTAGCCCACCGGGTATGTCCCATTCCGATATGGGCGTGCAATCCTTTTCCCAGCAATGTCTGCTCCAGTTCGGATACTTTGCCTCTTTTCTTATAAACTGAAAGACCTTCCTCATTGATCAAGGCAACCCCGGTACTGTCATAACCACGGTATTCCTGTCGTTTTAATCCGGTAATAATAATGGGGTATGCCTCCCTATGGCCAATATATCCTACAAATCCACACATAATTTAGCTTTTTTGGTTTGCTATAATAATAATCTATTAAAACGCGTATTCACAGATTCTATTGTAAAATTAACTCATGGAGAATAGATTACAAATTAACAATAATGAGGGTGTGCCATATTTATCAAGTGGCATCTAAAATAACCCCTTTTCCATATAAATCCTTAGATGAATGCGGTGGGGTTCGATATGACTTATGGTACCTTTTTATCATAGGAAGCCCCACGCGAAATCACACTGCAGGTCACAGGAGAATTCCCTTCAGGAAAAACAGGGCCACATTAAAAAATATAATCAACCCTGTAACGTCCACCAGGGTGGCTACAAAGGGGGCAGAAGATGAAGCAGGGTCAGCCCCTAATTTTTTCAGGACAATGGGTAGCATGCTTCCGGTCAGGGAACCCCAAAGAACCACTCCCACCAGGGAACAACTTACCGTAGTAGCGATGAGAAACCAGTGCAGACCGTAAATATCAGACATGATACCATGATGCATCAAAAAACTCCAAAGAGTGATCCTGCAAAATCCGATAAAGCCCAATATGACTCCCAGTGTCAACCCCGAGAGTATTTCACGACGCATCACCCTCCACCAATCAGCGAGGGTCACTTCTCCCAATGCCATGGCCTGGATGATCAGGGTAGAAGCCTGAGAGCCACTATTACCCCCGCTACTCATAATTAAAGGAATGAAGTTGGTTAGCACGATCACCTTAGCCAGTTCATCATTATAGAAAGCCATGGCTGTGGCTGTCAGCATTTCACTCAGAAACAATATGATCAGCCAGCCGACCCTTTTTCGGATCAGCTTAAAGAAAGGAGTCTCCAGATAGGGCTGGTCCAGAGCTTCCGAACCCCCGATCTTCTGAATGTCCTCTCCAAATTCTTCATTGGCTACCCACAATACATCATCGATGGTCACAATGCCCAGCAGGACATTATAGTCATCTACAACTGGAAGGGCTACCCTGTTATTCATCTTAAAAACCTCGTTGGCTGTTTCCTGGTCATCGTTCACATTGAGTTCAATATATCTGCCGTCCATCATCTCACTTACCTTCTTTTCAGGGGGTGCCAGGATGAATTCCCTGATCCTAATGTCATCCAGGAGTTCTCCATGATCATTGATCACATAGATCACATCAATGGTTTCGGTATCCTTGCCTACATGCCGGATGATATCCAAAACCTCGGCTACGGTATTGTTTTCATGCACATATACATAATCGGGAGTCATTAGCCTGCCGACACTGTTTTCAGGATAACCGAGCAAGGAAAGTGTAATCTTGCGTTCTTCAGGTGTCAGGGTCTTCACCAGTTCCCGCACTACTTCATTTGGGAGGTCTTCCAGAAAGGCGGTACGGTCATCGGCCTGCATCTCATTGAGCAACTCTGCGCTTTTGACAGGAGGCAGGTTTTTAATAATCCTTTTCTGGCTGGAGTGCTCCAGTATCTTGAACAGGCCTGCAGCCCGGTGGATCGAAAGGTGCTGGATGACCTCCATTTCCAAGTCCTCATTTTCGTCAATGAGTTCTGCCAGATCACTAATATTCTGCTGATTCAGGAAATTGAAGATATCCTGGTCAGTGCCATTATGAAGGATTTCTTCATATTGATCCTGTATCGTCAGATCGTCTTGTTCAGGCATTAGGGAGGATGCATTTTAATTGTCGAAAATTAATTTATATAATGGAGCGCAAAATCCTTCGGTCTTAACCGGTGGGATCCAAGCTGCTCATCCTGGTTACGCCTTTACTTACCAGTGGTATCAGGCAAAGGTAGCCATCATCCACATTCAAACCATCAAAGTGGTTGGATACAATCTTTATGCTTACCTGCAAAATAGTGTATTCTTCCTATTGTTATTTAATCGACGTTGGATTCAGATGAGGTGGATGGATTCAATTTTGAAAAAAGGATTCTATCTTTATTTTGGTTTTTTTTAAATAAGAAGGAAAGTAGGAGGGAAGTATAATAATTAAAACGGGTCAGTTCTTTCCATCCTTTTGGAATTGCTATCAATAGGGAAAATATTCATGGGGACCAGGGCTGTTCTAAACTGGAATGAACTGTCAAAATGGGTAAAGGCTAAAACGGCACATCATTTAAGGGAAAATATCCTTAAAAGTTGGAAGAAGAATAACCTCAACGGTACTTTCCAATCACAAGGGGGGGAGTACAGATTTCTAATAAGAAGTAACAGCCAATGGAAACTCCGGCATATTTGGCTGGGGCAATTGGATAGTTGACTTAGTTTAAAATAATTGAATGATAAAACCCTATTTATATTTAAAGACAGTTGAGTCAAAAGGCAGAGGGGTCTTTACCAGAGAAAGGATTCCCCCCGGGAAAACCGTGGAGATTTCCCCGGTAATTGTCATGGGTTCTGAAGACCGCAAGTTGCTGGATCAAACCCTGCTGCATGATTATATATTTGAATGGGGTGACAAACAATTAGAATGTTGCATGGCGCTTGGGTTTATTCCTATGTATAATCACGATTACAGGAGTAATTGTGAATATTTCATGGACTTTGAAAATGAAACCATTGAAGTCAGGACAGTCAGAAATATTGAAGTCGGGGAGGAGTTGACCATCAATTACAATGGGGACTGGAATGATTCCAGGAAGGTGTGGTTTCAAACTGACCAAGAATAAGGCGCTTTGGGAGTGGGGCTCCTTCAAAAGATGAGGGGGTAGGTGTTACCAGGAGGCCTCCCGGACTCCCTAACCACAAGAGGGTTGATTCTCAGTCCAGTAAACTGGTAATAAAAATCTTAAATTTTTTCCGTGTTCTCGGTTTACACGGGAATCCTTCTTAATTTTACTGAAAATTAAAATTTATGGATTTATTAAAACCTGATAAGAATTATACGATTTCCTACACCCCGACCGGGGAACAAGTGCGTTCCCGGTCATTCATTGCCAACGTATTCATGCTCATGTTTGTGGCTCTGGGGGTATCGGCTTTTTTTGCCTGGCAATTTTCAATCAACGATCAATTGCTTAGCTACCTGCGTTCCCCTCTCGGAGGACTTACCGGACTGGGTATGATCACCATGTTTGCACCAATTGGATTTGTCCTGATTATGTCTTTCGGTTACCGTAGATTGTCTGCCACTGCCCTGATGGCGTTGTTTCTGGCTTATGCCATGATAAACGGGATCAGTTTCAGTTTTATCCTGCTTTATTATACTCCCGGTTCTATTTTAGGGTGTTTCCTTTCCGCTTCTGCCATGTTTGGAGTAATGGCCTTTATGGGGTATACGACCCATCAGGACCTCACCAAATTCGGCAGGATCATGATCATGGGGGTCATCGGGGTCTTCATCGCGATGATCATCAACTTCTTCCTCCACAGTAGCGGACTGGACTATTTGATCAGCATTATTGGAGTGATGGTCTTTACCGGCCTTACTGCCTATGATGTCCAGAAATTAAAGAGAATCGGAGAAGGTCTGGAGTATGACGATGTATCCATACAGGATACCAAAAAGATTTCCGTATTGGGCGCGCTAAACCTTTACCTCGATTTCATTAACATCTTCCTGTTTTTGCTCAGCCTTTTTGGCGACAGAAGGAGATAACTTATTTGTCCCATTACCTGTTTTAGGGTAGGAAATAAAATTAAGGCGAAACCCACGGTTTCGCCTTAATTGCATATAGAGGAAGAGCTGATTATTTGGCTCCTTCACTAAACTGGCGCCGGATGATATTGAGTGCACCCCCTGCTTTAAACCATTCTATCTGCTGGTCGTTATAGGTGTGGTTCACCTCAAAGCTTTCAGTAGATCCATCCTTATGGTGAAGGGTAATTCCCAAAGGCTTGTTCTGAGAAAACCCAGTAAGCCCGGTGATGTCAATCAAGTCATCTTCCTGAATCTTGTCGTAATCCTCCTTATTGACAAAGGTCAATGCGAGCATTCCTTGTTTTTTGAGGTTGGTTTCATGTATCCGGGCAAATGATTTCACAAGCACAGCCCTTACACCCAGATGCCTGGGTTCCATGGCCGCATGTTCCCTGGAAGAACCTTCCCCGTAATTTTCATCTCCCACGATAATGGTGCCAACCCCGGCAGCCTTATAGGCCCGTTGGGTTTCCGGCAGAGGTCCATAGGCCCCTGTCAGTTCATTCTTTACCAAATTGGTCTTCTCGTTGAAATAGTTTACTGCGCCGATCAGCAGGTTATTGCTGATGTTATCCAGGTGACCCCGGTATTTGAGCCATGGACCCGCCATAGAAATATGGTCGGTGGTACATTTCCCTTTGGCTTTGATAAGCAGGCGGAGGCCCAAAATATCCTTTCCTTCCCAAGCCGCAAAAGGGGCCAGGATCTGAAGGCGGTCTGAGGTGGGTGACACGATCACCTCCACCTTGCTGCCATCTTTTGCGGGAGCCTGATATCCCGGATCATCTACTGCAAAACCTTTGATGGGCATTTCAATACCCTGAGGTTCATCCAGCTTGATTTTCTCACCTTTTTCATTGGTAAGGTAGTCAGTAAGCGGGTTGAAGGTAAGGCTGCCTGCAATGGCCAATGCGGTGGTCAATTCCGGGGAAGCAACAAAGGCATGGGTATTGGGGTTGCCGTCGTTTCTTTTGGCAAAATTTCTATTATAGGAAGTGACGATGGAATTCTTCTTGTTCGGATCCTTGGAGTGCCTGGCCCATTGACCGATGCAGGGACCGCAGGCATTGGCCAATACTACCCCGCCCATCTTCTCAAAGGTGCCCAGGTACCCGTCTCTTTCCACTGTATAGCGCACCTGTTCGGATCCGGGGGTAATGGTAAATTCACTCTTTGCCTTGAGCCCGTGCTCTGTGGCTTGGGCTGCGATGGAGGCAGCCCGGGTAATGTCCTCATAGGAGGAGTTCGTGCAGGAACCAATAAGCCCAACCTCCAGGGTTTCTGGCCAGCCATTTTCCTTCACCGCAGCAGCGAATTTGGAAATCGGCCATGCCAGGTCCGGGGTAAACGGACCGTTTATATGGGGCTCCAGTTCAGAAAGATTAATTTCTATTACCTGGTCAAAATATTTTTCTGGATTGGCATATACTTCAGGATCTCCGGTCAGGTCTGCAGCCAGGTTGTCTGCTGCATCAGCTACTTCGGCCCTTCCGGTGCCTCTAAGGTAATCGGCCATCTTGCGGTCATATCCAAATATGGAAGTGGTGGCTCCAATTTCGGCACCCATATTGCAAATAGTGCCTTTACCCGTACAGCTCAGGGAGGTGGCCCCTTCTCCAAAATACTCCAGAATGGCACCGGTACCCCCTTTGACGGTAAGAATCCCTGCCACTTTAAGTATGATATCCTTTGAAGCCGTCCATCCATTCAGTTTTCCGGTGAGTTTTACTCCAATGAGTTTCGGGAATTTGAGTTCCCAGGGCAATCCTGCCATCACATCGCAGGCATCCGCACCTCCAACCCCTATGGCAATAGTACCTAATCCTCCGGCATTGACCGTGTGGGAATCCGTGCCAATCATCATGCCGCCAGGAAAAGCATAGTTTTCCAGTACCACCTGGTGGATGATCCCTGCACCCGGCTTCCAGAAACCGATTCCATATTTGTTTGAAACCGATGAAAGGAAATCATATACCTCCTTATTTTGATCTTTTGCCCGGTTCAGGTCAGGACCTGCTCCTACTTCTGCCTGAATCAAGTGGTCGCAATGTACCGTGGAAGGCACAGAAACTTGGGTCCTTCCCGATTGCATAAACTGAAGCAGTGCCATTTGGGCAGTAGCGTCCTGCATGGCCACCCGGTCCGGGGCAAAATCCACATAATCCTTGCCTCTGCCATAAGCCTTGTCTGCATTGCCCTGCCAAAGGTGGGTATAGAGAATCTTTTCAGTCAGGGTCAGGGGATGGGGAACCACTTTACGCGCCGCGGCCAGTTTGCCGGAATAATTCGCGTAGATCTTTTTTATCATGTCCAAATCAAATACCATAATTGAGAAGTTTTAATTAGGTGAAAACAAGGTATATGTTCCATTTATAACCAAAATGGCAGAACGAGTGCAAATTTACTTAAAATCAATTCAAGAAATTTCCCAGGGTCCCCTGAATTTTTAGTCTGGAATTCCTTAATTTCAGTGGAAATTGTAAAGTAACTATAATTATGAGAAAAATATCCTTGCTATTGCTAGTGGTGCTGTTTTCAGGAGCTGCTGTCGGCCAGCTTGCCCATACGGACTGGAAAGGTACTTTCCAGGCTCCTGATTCAGTGGAATTGGTGCTTCATTTTAAGGCGGATACCCTACTTGTAAATACCCCGGATTCCCAAACCATAGAAATCATGCAGTTTTCGGTGCATAATGATACCCTGGCGCTGAGGAAGATTGCGGGCCAAAGCGATTGTATGGACAATTCTGATGCCCTCTATCAATTTGAATTAAAGGAGGATAGCCTGTTTATCAAGGTTCTTCGTGATGATTGCGACCAGAGGGCTTCTGCCTGGCCTCTGAAAGGATTGACCCGCCTATAAGGCCCGGGTCCGCATTGCACTCGCTAAATGCATTCTTAAAATTGGAAGAGGAATGTGAAATTAGGCAAATATTTTTTAGCTTTGATACATGTATAAAATCAAGCATTTTATTGAATGGCAGGTTTTTGGAGTGTGCACAGCCATAGGCGAAAAAATGGGTATTGCCACTTCAGTGATCAGAAGATACTTTATTTATATTTCATTTTTGACCCTGGGATCCCCGGTAATTTTTTACCTTTTCCTGGCATTCTGGATGAACGTCAAGAATTACATACAGAATTCCCGCAGAAATCCCCTGAGATATCTTTGAGAGCCGGCAGGGATTCTCCCTTGCCATACCGGTTAAGATATCTGCGATATCTGCCGGCCTATATTAGGGGCTTCCAGGGGAACATTTGCGCCCTCCAATACACTTAGCGGCTTCTGCTAATATTCAGATTGAGCAATTTCCCCTTTTCCCAGGCTTTATATTCCATCAGGTAATTTTCCCGGTTTTCCTTAAAGAGGTGAGGGTCATCCAGGGAGTCCAGGTTTGGCTTCCCGGCATTGACCCAGGCTGTATACCAGAAATTGGCTACGTCCTGAATGGAAAGCCAAAGCTGCTTTTTCACCATTCCGTGCATTTGGTCATTGAATTCTTTGGCATAGCTGTCAGAATACACGGGTTCATTATAAAACAGCACCGGATGTCCCTGTGCGTCTATTTTATACATCTTGTCCTTGGGAAAACTTTCGCGAACCCTTCTGTCGGCATCGAGCACAGAGTCCTCCAGAGAATGGGAATGTGCGATAATCTTCCACGTGGCCGCAGTGATGTCAGGGAGGTAGGTGGCAGGCCCCGTCCTGAAATTATAGGCATTTCCGAATAATTCCGGTATTTCAGATTCCCAAAGCGCATGAATTCCCTTTTGACCTGTCAGCTGCCCATTAAAATTGGATGCGGTATGCAGCGGCATGTGTGCATCGGCTACATAGTGTCCCAGTTCTGCAGAAAGAAATAGGATGGCTTCTTTATTTCGCTGGGAAAAGGCATGGGTGAGTTTAGTCGTCATGGTCTGTATATACCAGGGCAGGTATCCTGTCTTGTCCAGGAAGGATTGGGTGTATTCCCCATAAGCCTGAGCCGGGGTTTGCGGGAATTCATCTGCCGGAATATTACCAAATTCCTCCATATCAATATAGTGCCTGGGGGATTCGGCCTTGTCATTCAGCAATCCCCTCCTGAGATCCGGCACCACTGCGCCTTCAGTAATGAAGTCGATATGATTAAAGTAGAACATCCTCATAGGGGTGGGAAGGGCAAAGACCGCTGCCCGGTTAATATGGGTGTGTCCCCAGGAACCCCAACCAAATAATAGGTGGAAATCGGTCAACAAAAAGACGGCAACCAGAAAAAAGGAGATAAGTTTTTGTTTCAATGTCCGGTATTTTGAATCGTGTGTAGGAAAATATATCGAGAAGGCCAGCCCGCAGTGGTGATCTTCTTTGCAAATGTCCTAAACTTTTCCATGCAATCCGACCGGATAGGAAAAAATCAGTTCGCCCATTCCTGGCTGCTATAAAACGGGAATTGTGCATCACTTCAACCCTGCCGCCACGCTAATAATCGCTGGAGGACTTCTTCGCATGAATTCCCTGGGGCTTCATGATGTTTTTGGGTTGAAGCCTCGAAGTATCACCTCTGCCGCGCCGGGAGGGGGGTGGAGGTGGAGCAAACTGTGATTCCACCGGAACATTCGGGGTGGGGGCTTCATAGTCACCGGCATTCCCATTTCCTACATCCTGGGGGTTGTCATCGCCTTTGCCGTCCCGTTCAATATTTGCAAAGTTCTGGTCGGCATAAATAGGGTTATTATTTAATACGGCAGGAATGGGGAATTTGGCATTGGGGTCAATGCCCAGGGTTTTGTCGGCAAAAACCTTTTGCATGAAAAAAGCCCATTCAGGCATGGCCATGTCATTCCCTCCATCGGTCCAGCCGTTTCTGAGGTGCAGGAACGGATCGTCACAGCCTACCCAGGCTCCTGCAAGCAATTGGGGGGTGTATCCGATAAACCATCCGTCGGTATTGTCATTGGTGGTTCCCGTTTTCCCGCCCATTTCACAATTTATTCCATATTTCCATCTCATAGCCCCGCCCGTACCAAAATCGACAACCCCCTGCATCATTTTGTACATCGCATAGGCATCTGCCTCGCTGATAACCTGGTTGGTTTCGGATTCGAAAGTCTGAAGCACATTGCCGTTTTTATCTTCGATCCGGGTCATCATGATGGGAGTAGTATTAAACCCGCGGTTGGGGAACATGGTATAGGCATGCAACATGTCTATCAGTTGGATGTCCGCTGCCCCCAACGCAATGGAAGGGACGATGGGTATGTCGGTGGTAATTCCACACTGATGGGCAAACTCTGCAGTTTTCTTGGGCCCAATGATACTCATCAGGTAAAATGCAGCAGAATTCAGGGATTTGGCCAGGCAATAGGCCATGGTACCCCCGGTACCTGCAATGGATTTTTCCGCCTGGATGGTTTTATGTGCCAGGGTCACGGACTGTCCCCCGATATAACTGTCCGGGGTAAGGCCAGCGTCGGTAATGGCCAGGGTATATAACAGTGGTTTAAAGGTGGAGCCCACCTGCCTTGCGGCCGTCACATGGTCAAACTTGAACCATTTATAATCGATCCCTCCCACCCAGGCTTTAATTTCCCCTGTATTGGGGTCCATGGCACAAAACCCGGTTTGCATCATCTGCTTGAGGTACTTGATGGAATCGAGCGGAGTCATCAGCGTATCGGTTTCCCGTTTGGCATTCCAGGCAAAAATCTTCATATGCACCGGGGTATGGAAGGCCTGGATGATGGCGGCATCGGTGGCCCCGTCTTCTTTCATGGCTTTCCAGCGATCACTTTCCCTCATCGCCCGATTAAGGATGTCTTCATGGCCCTTCCAGATATTTTTTGGCAATTGTTTGTTGAAACGAACCTGCATATTGGCCATATGTCGAATAACTGCCTGCTCGGCATAGAGCTGCATCTTCGGATCAATGGTGGTATATACCTTTAGGCCATCCCGGTAGAGGTCGTAGTTCTTTCCGGTCTCCGGGTTGACATGGGTGCCGCACCAATCGAGCAATTTACGGGTAAGAATAGACCTGAAGTAGGGGGCGATTCCCATGGTCTCATCCAGTTTTTTGTATTTGATATCCAGGGGCAGCTTTTTGAGTGCAGCCGCCTTGGAAGCGGATAATACGTTATTGGTAACCATCCTGTCCAGAACCAGGTTGCGCCGGGCCATGGCGGCCTTGGGATGGTGGACGGGATCATACTGCCAGGGGCCACTCAGCATTCCCACCAGAAGAGCTGCTTCATCGGTAGTAAGCTCCGAAGGTTCTTTTTGGAAATAGACCAGGGAGGCATTGCGGATCCCGTATACATTCAGCCAGGAGACCCGGTTCAGATATAGGGCCAGGATTTCCTGTTTTGTGAAGTTCTTTTCGAGTTTGACTGCGACAATCCACTCTTTCAGTTTATCCAGGATCCGTTTTCCGACCCAGCCACCGCCCTGTCCCAGCATGTTCTTGGCAAGCTGCTGGGTAATGGTGCTTCCCCCGCCTTCGCTTCCCAGTCCCTTTACAGCCCGGGCCACCGCAATGGCATCAATCCCGGAATGTTCATAAAACCGGATGTCTTCTGTAGAAATCAGGGCGTCAATAACGTGTTTGGAAATATTATTGAAATCCACGAAACTCCTGTTCTCCGTGTAAATCTTGCCCATGAGCGTCTTGCCGTCATCTGCATAGATCTCCGTAGCCAGGTTGGCTTGGGGGTTTTCCAGTTCCCTCAAGGAAGGTAATTTTCCAAAAAGGCCCACATCGGCAGCAGTGAGCATCAATATACCAAAGACGATTCCCCCCAGGACCAGGGTCCATAAGACTCTGACAGCCGGGGTGGTTTTGGGTTTTTTATCCGATTTTGATTTTTTTGACGCCATTAGGATATTTTCTTTAGACAGGGTAAAGCGCTAATATCTATAAAATTAAAATTTCCCCGGGTATTTCTCGGTTAAAAGATCAATATAACCCTTTAAGTTTTTGTTTTCTTTAAGTAATTGCAAGTTGTCCTCTGATATGATATAAAACGCATATTTATTGGCCGGCAGCCAGGATATCTCTGACTGGGTACTCTTTTTCAACCGGTTCATATATAGGATCGCATCATTTGCATTGTCAAAGGGTGAAAAGAGCAACACGGTGCGAATGCTGTCAAGGGTGTCTTTTTGAATAGTGAAATGTCTGGCATAGAAGTTTTCCTCGTTAAATCGGGTAAAGGCATTTTTGGCCTCACTGCTATAGACCGGGTCGACTTTGGTCATTACCATCATTACCTCCTGAGGGGCATTGGGGTCGAAGGTGAAAAACTTGTTGGAGATCTTAGGTGCTGGTTTTTTCAGGGCTTCAATGGGTCTGGCAGCCGGTACTATCCGGGAGGTATCTTTTTGAACCCGGGTGATTGTGGCGGTATCGGAATTCTGAGACGACAAAGCTTCGGGGGTCTCCTGCACCACAATCTGGGAATCCTCCCTGACCCGGGTAACCTTCAGGTTGGTGAGATAATTTTCAATCTGCTTTCTCCTTTTCAGTACATCGATCATGGTGACAGCCCTGTCCTGGAGCGGGGAACCCGGATAATGGGTGATGATCTGGTTAAGGACCCCGATGGCGGTGGTATCCTCTCTTTTCTTAATGTAATACACCGATTCAATCCACAGCAGCTGAGGGGTCCAGTAGCTGGTTCCGTACAGGCTGTCGGCCTGCCTTTTTTCATCAACCGCCTGTTGGAAATCACCTTCTATAAAATGGGTGTAGATGGCTTCATAACTTTTTGTGGCAGCAGAATCTTTATAGGAAGCTTCCATTTCCTCCGGATGGGCGGCCAATTTGGCAAATTTGCTCTTTTCAAATTTTTTCAAAAGCAGGTTCTTGTAATAATCAGCCTTGGCCTGATCCCCGATTTTACGGTAGCAAAATGAAAGGTTCAGGTACAGTTCCCCGGCAAAAAGACTGTCCGGGAATCGGTGCAGTGAGGTGTCATAGGAGCCGATTGCAGCCTGGTAATCAGCGAGATGATTTTGATAATCCTTTCCCAGCTGAAAATAGGCATCTGTGAGCCTGCCGTTAGATTGCCGCATCTTTTCAGGGGTAAGGGGCACATTGGCCAGTAATCCGGCTACCGAGTAATCAGCAGGGCCCTGCAATCCTGATTTCAGGTTGCCTTCTCCGCCCGGGGCGTTTCCCCCCGGAGCCTGCCCTGCGATTTGGCTGCTGTCATTGCCGTCCGGCGATCCCATGGAATTGGCTGATATGGCCGCTGAGGAAGCAGCAGCCCTTCGCCAGTTGTCCACGTTCTGTCTTTTCCCCCAGGTTTGGCTGAACTCATTATATCCATTGGATTTCATGGCATTATCGTAGAAGTACCAGGCCCCCGACGGGCTCATGTTCCCGCCCATTCCATAGGTAGCATCCTGGCTCTTGAAAAATGCGGAAGCTTCATTGGCATAAGCCTGGGCTTCTTCTTTGGCACCCTTCTGCTTCATTAATTTCCGGGATAACTTTTTGAGGTAGGCATTGCGGTCTGCATCCGTCATGGCGGCAATAGCCTGGAGACTATCCTCCCGGTTGATGATGTTCATTTGGGTTACAATAGAGGCAAGTGTTTTCTTTCTTAGCCGGATATCGGAAATATCTGTTAAGGCAGTATCACCCTGGGTCTGGACACTGTCGTAGTAGTTATAGGCGTCGCGGTAATCTTTTTGGCGGTAACTGATAGCAGCCATTTCCAGAAAAGCCTTGTTCTTCATGGAAATATTTTCAGTATTGTAGCGGGCGCTGGACTTATACAGATTGAAGGCCGTTAAGGTGTCCGGTTTGATCATGGCCAACTGGGCCGCCGAAAAATAGATGAGGTCCCGGTAAGGTTCGTATTTATCCTTCCTGGCCATATGCACCAAGGTGGAGATTGCCTTGTCAATTACGGCAGGATCATGATTGCGTATCATTTTCGCCCGGTTGAGGTTGGCATATATTTCCAGAAGGGGATTGGTGGTCAGATGCATTGCCTTTTCATAATACCCTGAAGCTTCCTGCTGGTCTCCCGTTTTCTCATATAATTGGGCAATGAGAAACTCCCTTCTGGCCTTAGCCTCAATATCCAGGCAATTGGGGAGTGAAAGGATCAGGTGGGGAAGGGTGCTGTCATACATTTGCTGATTATAAAACCAGTACGCCCTCATCTCTTCAAAATAAGGCACCAGCCTCTGCGGAAAGTTGGGATCGTTTTGCAGGGTGCTGATCAGGCCTGCGGCGACTCCAAAATCACCCAGATCGATCAGGGCCCTTACCTGCCAGACCAGTGCGTCATTTCGGCTGGGGGGGCGGCGCCAGATCCGGTGTAGGAATCCCGGATCTTCCTTGCTGACTACACTGATTCCCTGCTTGTTCCCGTTTTCATTGGAGCCCACAATCAACTGGTCATCCTCATCTTTTTTATTGCGGGGAAATAAATTGTAATTGATGAATTGAAAAGTTATATAGGCCGAATCAAAATCTTTTCGGAAATAGTATGCCTCACCGATCAATTGGTAGAGATTGTCTACCCAGTCACTCCGCAGATCGTGAATCAGGATGCCGGCAGTGGCCTTATAGATTACTGAATCCAGGTCCCTCTTCTGGGCGGCGGTATTGTCAAGCGAATAAGAGTAGAAGGGCAGGAGTTGATTATAATCATCCCTTTGGGCCATCCGGGCCCTCTCAATTACTTCGTCAATCTTGGTATGGGCATTAAAGAAATAATTATAATGGGATACGGTATTTTGAATGAACCTCCGGGGAAGGTTGAATTTTTTATCACCTGTCTTCTCTGCCTTCAGGGTCTTGTCCTTGAATTTCTGGGGCTTTTCCGAATCGATATTTTCCGTAATCTTGGATAGCTGAGCATGAACTTTCGGAGAAACCAACAGGCAAAACAAGCAAATAGCGATGGCCTTTGAAATCCTGGGGTTTAACAATAGTGACAATTTTTGGAAAGGTACAATTATGGAAAAATAGCTTGTTTTATTATAAAACTTCCTTTTTACAAAAATATTTTAAAAATACATTTATTTTGGCCCTGCGACTGAATCCGGGCGGGAAACGGATGCATAAGATATCTGCAAAAATAAGTCCATAATTCATAGCAGGCTGCGGGCAGGTATTACCAGGGCAGTGAATTTATAGTTTCCTTACAAAATTTCTGTGACCATGCCCTGTCGCAATCGAAATTTGTATAGGAACGGACCTCACCGGTTTGACCGTACCTTTGCGACAGGTTACTCGGGTTGTTTTCGGTCGAAATAATATCTGTTAATGCAAGAGCCAAAGCAAAGAAATTCATTATATAGGTATTCCGGGCTCGCTATGCAGTTTTTGGTAAGCCTGGGTATTGCGGTACTGCTGGGATTGAAGGCAGACCGGTGGCTAAACCTGTCCCTGCCGGTATTTGTATGGCTGCTGCCGCTCCTGGTCCTGGTGGGACTTATGATCAACATTATTAAAGAAACCTCAAAACGAAAATGAAATCCTCACTTAAGAACTTCCTGCCGGTGATACTGGTGTTTATTGCCATAAACATCGTAGCACTCCTGTTCGGCGCCTGGCTTGAAAAAATCGGATTTAGCCTGTCCTTCCTCCTGATTGCCAACCTGCTGCTCTTCCTGCTGGGAATGGGTGGTTTTTATATTCAGCTCAAGGCGCTTAGGTCCGATAATTTCAGTGCTTTTCTCAGGGGAATCTACCTTTCCCTGATTCTCAAGATATTTGTAGTGATTCTTTCATTGGGCCTATTCCTGTTTATCACCCATGGAAAAGTCAATAAACCATCTCTTTTCACCGCCCTGGGGTTATACATTGTATATACCCTGTTGGAGGTAAGTCAGTTACTGAAACTCTCTCGTAATAAGAAACATGGCTAAGAAGGAATCACCTATGGAGCATTTGCGCGGATTTCTTCCCGAAGGTTCGTTCGAGGAAGTGCTCCAGTTTCTCCATAACTACAAGGTGCATCTTACCATTACCCGGGCTCGACAAACCATCCTGGGGGATTACCGCAATGGCCATGGAAACCGCCACCACCGGATCAGTGTCAACGGCAACCTGAACCCTTATGCATTTTTGATTACCCTGCTTCATGAACTGGGTCATTTACTGGCCTATGAAAAGTATGGGAACGGGATTGCGCCGCACGGGGACAGGTGGAAAAAGGAATTTGGCATGCTGCTTTCCCGGTTTTTATCCAGGGAAATATTCCCCGGCGATATCCAACAGGAATTGTTGCGAAGCCTGAAAAGCCCGGCTGCCAGTTCCTGTGCAGAAGAAGGACTCCTTAGAATTTTGCGAAAATATGATCCCCACAAACCTGGATTCTTTCTGGTGGAAGAACTGCCGCTCAATAGCCTGTTTCGCCTGAAGGGAGACCGGATATATTGCCGCGGCCAGAAGGTAAGAAAAAGGTATCTGTGCAGGGAAACTGCCAGCGGAAAGATGTTTCTTTTCAGCCCTGTTGCTGAAGTGCAATTGGTGGGAGAATGGAAAGAAAGTCCTGGTGGATGACTCACTTATTTTCCGACAGGAAATGAAGGCGAATGGGCCAATCAGAGGTTTTTCAGCATG
>JAJXYG010000263.1 GCA_021780705.1 Bacteroidota bacterium | reverse complement strand
ACTCCAATTTCTGATGGACCGTATCACCCGGCATTTTACGTTGGACCCGGGTGCAGAAATCACCCTGGAAGCCAATCCTGATGATTTCTCAGCGTCGCAGGCTGGTTGGTGGAGAAAAGCAGGAATCAATCGTTTGAGTATTGGCATTCAGTCATTTAGGGATGAGGATCTGCAATGGATGCACCGGACCCACCGGGCTGAAAAAGCAAGACAGGCCATTGAACTGGCCATCCAGGCAGGGTTTTCCAATCTCTCGGTGGATTTGATTTACGGGATTCCGGGACTCAAAGATGAGGACTGGATGGATAATATAAACCGGGTCCTGGATTACGGGATTTCCCATGTGGCCTGCTATGCGCTGACTGTGGAGCCAAGGACTGCCCTTTCCAGCATGATCGCTGCCCATAAGAGGGAACCGGTGGATCCTGAAGGGCAGGCAAGGCAATTTTTACTGCTGATGGAGGCGATGGAAGCTGCGGGCTATGAACATTATGAGATTTCCAATTTTGCCAAACCTGGCTGGCGCAGCCGGCACAACAGCAGTTACTGGCAGGGGAAGCCCTATTATGGATTTGGCCCCTCCGCCCATTCCTATAACGGGCAGATCCGAGGCTGGAATATTGCCAATAATGCGCTTTATATTAAATCACTCCAACATGGAGCCCCCGATTTTGAGATGGAAATATTGAAAGAAAGCGACCGTTTGAATGAATATGTGATGACTTCGCTCAGGACGATGGAGGGACTCGATCTGGATTATGTGGAAGACCGGTTTTCCCCGGCCCAGAGACTGCGCCTTGAAAATGAATCCGCCAAATACCTGGACCGGGGTTGGATGGTCCGGGAGGGTCAAAATCTTCAACTGACCAAAAACGGGAAATTATTTGCCGATGCAATTGCCTCCGATCTTTTCCTGCTGCAAACCTGACGGAAAAATCAGGGGACCTTCTCACACCAGGGTCTGTTCAATTTCCCGGAAGCCTTCTTCGGCTGCAAGGTGTTCCCACAGAATCTTATAGATGGTTGCTGCAATGGGCATTTCAGCGCCCGTGTCTTTATTGAGGTTGTAAATACACCGGCTGGCATTATATCCTTCCGCAACCATATTCATTTCGATTTGAGCCGCCCTGACCGAATACCCCTTGCCAATCATATTTCCAAAAGTGCGGTTGCGGCTATATAGCGAGTAGCAGGTGACGAGGAGGTCTCCCAGGTATACGGAGGCCGCATAGTTCGTGGTGGGCAGGACCTCCTTTTTTGCTGTATGAGATTGATGTTCTATGCTGCCCACCTGAAGGTTCTGGATCCCGGTCTTGCGCAGGAAGCCGGCCATTTCATCGGCGCTATTGGCAATAAGCACACTCAGGAAGTTGTCCCCGTATTCCAGTCCATGGGCAATTCCGGCTCCAAGTGCATAGATATTTTTAAGGACTGCCGCGTACTGGACCCCAAAGATATCGGGGTTGATAATGGTTTTGATATAGTCATTTTGAAACTGTGCCGCAATAGTCCGGGTGGTTGAATCTTCAATGCCCGAAAAGGTGAGGTAGGACAGTTTTTCTGCGGCTACTTCTTCTGCGTGGCAAGGCCCCAGGATGGTAAAATAGCCAGCCAGATCAAAGGAAAATTCACGCTCCAGGTATTGGTTCAACAGGAGATTGTGGTCGGGCAGCATGCCTTTTACGGCGGATATGACCTTTTTACCTGAGAATATATCTTTTGGCAGCCCTCCCAGGGTTGCCGCCACGTAGGCGGAGGGAACGGCAATAATCAGGTGATCTGAATCCTTAATGACCTGGGCCACCTCTCCGCTAAGCCTGAGCAGACCCGGATCGAAATAAGCTGTGCTCAAATATTGAGGGTTATGTCTGCGTCGAAGGATGTATTCCGCCTGGGAGGGGGTCCGAATCCACCAGTTGATGGAATGATGGTTGTCTGTGAGGATTTTGGCCAGGGCCGTGCCCCAGCTGCCACTGCCTAGAATTCCGAATTTCATAAAAGTCCCAGTTTTTCCACTGCCATTTGTGCTGCCACCTGGCTTGCGTCTTTCTTATTGAAGGCCTTGGCTTCTGCGATGACTACCCCGTCAATTTTTGCCCCGATGGTAAATAACCTGCGTCCGTTTTCTATTTTTTCATCCAGGGTCTCAAATTCCAGGTTCTTGCCATTTTTATTGGCCCAGCCATAGAGCTTGTTCTTCTGGTTGATGTCCAGGTTCTCCAGGTCCTGCATGAACAGGTGCGGGCTGATGATATGGCGGTTTACCCAGCGGCGGGTCTCCTCATACCCCTTGTCCAGGTACACGGCCCCCACTACTGCTTCCAGCGTATTTCCAAAAATCTGGGAAATTTTTAGGGAGTTGTCGAATTTATTATAAAAGGTAATTTTCTTCAGTCCGATCTTCAGGGCAATTTCATTGAGCTGGTTGCGGTTGACCATCTTGCTTCTCATTTCAGTGAGAAAACCCTCCTCTTTATATGGGTAGCGCATAAAAAGATAATGGGCCACCAGGGAACTGAGTACCGCGTCTCCCAAAAACTCCAGTCTTTCATTGTTTTCATCGGCTCCTTCCCGGATGGAGCGGTGGCTGAGGGCAGTCTTATACAAATTCAGATTTCCAGGGACCAGTCCCAGGACATTGTGCAGTTGTCTTCGTAGGTCTCTGTCGGATTTGGAATAAAAGATATCTTTTAAAAATCGCACCAAGGATATTACAATAATTTGGATGTAAGTTAATAAAAATTCATTTCACGGATTTTCAGAATTTAGGACCGTACCCACCCAATATCAAAATTGAACAGGTTGGGGTGCGACTTGCCCAAATACGGAGCAATCCGTTCTTTCAGTGGTATTTATGAGGTAGTTGACCTTCGAAAAGAGGTCTAATCAGCAAACTTCTTGACGATCACAGAGGCATTGTGTCCTCCGAATCCAAAAGTATTGCTTAAGGCAGCGCGCACCACATGGTTTTGCGCTTTGTTGAAGGTAAAATTCAGCTTCGGATCCAACTCCGGGTCATCAGTAAAGTGATTGATGGTGGGAGGTACCACATCACGGGTCACGGCCAGTATACAGGCCAGTGCTTCCATAACTCCGGCTGCACCCAGGCAGTGTCCGGTCATGGATTTGGTAGAACTGATGTTCAAATCATAGGCTTCCTGGCCGAAGACGCTGAGGATTGCCTTTGTTTCAGCGATATCCCCCAAGGGGGTAGAAGTTCCATGTACATTAATGTAATCAATATCCTCCGGTTTCATACCTGCATCTCGAAGGGCCACATTCATGACGTTTTTGGCACCAAGACCCTCGGGATGGGGAGCGGTGATATGGTAGGCGTCCGCAGTGGCGCCTCCTCCTGCGATTTCGCAGTAGATTTTGGCTCCACGGGCTCTGGCATGTTCCAGATCTTCAAGCACCAGCACTCCGGCCCCTTCTCCCATGACAAACCCGTCGCGGTCCTTGTCAAAAGGACGGGAAGCAGTCTTGGGATCATCATTTCGTTCGCTAAGGGCCTTCATGGCATTGAATCCACCCACCCCAGCTTCACAGATCACGGCTTCACTTCCTCCGGTCAGAATGATATCCGCCTTTCCCAGCCGGATGTTGTCATAAGCGTCAATAATGGCATTGGTACTGCTGGCACAGGCACTGACCACGGCAAAATTGGGTCCCCGGAACCCATATCTCATGGAGATCTGGCCGGCTCCGATATCCAGGATCATTTTGGGAATGAAGAAGGGGTTGAACCGGGGGGTACCATCGCCCCTGGCAAACTCCATCACATCATCCTGGAAGGTGGTAATACCGCCGATTCCGCTGGCAAAGATCACCCCAACCCGGTCCGGGTTGACGTTATCCTTGCTGATCCCTGCATCTTTCACCGCTTCGTCGCTGGCAATCAATGCAAACTGGGCGAAACGGTCAAGTTTCCGGGCTTCCTTTCTGTCGAAATAGTTGGCGGGGTCATAGTCTTTAACCTCGCAGGCA
>JAJXYG010000119.1 GCA_021780705.1 Bacteroidota bacterium | reverse complement strand
CCTGGTAGATTGCGGATTTTCTCAATAGCAAGGTGTCCAGGCCCAGGATGCAGGCCGTATTGAGAAAATAAATGAGGTTAAATAGGTATACGTAGGAACCATATACTGCTGCTCCCGCCAGCTTTACCAGGACAAAATTCGAGAGGAAAACCAACCCTATTGAGGCGCATTGAATAATAAACAGGATCAGGGAATTTCGGGCAATGTAATTGCCCATATATTTCCGGGTCACTCTTGAGCTAAACAATCCTGATCGCATATGCCGCTAAAGTTAAGGTACAAAGGGTGATGGACCGCATTGACCGTCCCCCCTTTACTCCAAAGTGAGGTTTTTAATAAACTGTACCAGCCTTTCTGCGGATTGCACAGAGGATTCCCGGTCGGTTTCAATAATCAGATCCGGCGATTCGGGCACTTCAAATGGATGATTGACCCCGGTGAGATTGGATATCTTCCCCGGGGTACCTTCAGGTAACATGGCCCTTTTATATAATCCTTTGGTATCCCGTCTGGTGAGTTCCTCAAGACTGCATTTAATATACACCGTCTTTACCTGCTTATATTGAGTAGAGATTTCCTGGCGAATCTGTTCAAACGGATTGATAGCACAAATTATGGGAATAATGGGGTATTGTGCAAATTTGCCAGCTATGAAAGCCAGTCTCCTGATATTGGTATGACGGTCCTGCTCGGAAAATCCAATATCCTGGTTCAAAAACATCCGGTATTCATCGGCATCTATAACCTCCACAGGGGTATGGGTACTGCTAAAGTAATCCCTGGCCATCGTGGCCAGCGTAGTCTTGCCACTTCCGCTTAACCCGCAAAACTGTATGATCATCTATCCTGATTTATTTTTGGTAGTAATAAGTGTAGCCCGAACAAATATATAGGTAATTGGGCAGCTTTGACTGGGCACATGCACCGTTCAAAAGGTTTTCATTGACCGGGGAATTGGTATGGACATTTATTTCAGGTGACCGTTTTGTCAAAATGGAGAAACCTTTACATTTACAAGCCCGGTTTCTTTTGCAGCCCGGGGAATTGAAAGATGGGCAAGGATAAGAATATCATATGGCTGGTTAGCTGGTATCCCAATAAACTGGCTCCCTTTGATGGGGATTTTATCCAAAGGCATGCCCGGGCAGTATCCTTTTTTCAAAAAATCACCGTTTTCTATGTCAAAAAGGATGAAAGGGGGATCTTGGAGAAAAATACCATTCAGGAAATCCGAACTGAAGGAGCCCTAACGGAAGTAATTATTTACTTTAAGTGCCTCCACACCCCGTTACCCATCTTGAATCGATTGATATCTCATGCCAGGTCTGCCAGATTATACCGCCAGGCGTTGAGAAGATATATAGAGGAATCCGGGAAGCCGGACCTGGTGCATGTGCACGTGGCTTATAAGGCAGGCATACAGGCATTATGGCTAAAAAAGAAATTTGGAATCCCCTTTATCCTTTCTGAACATTGGTCCGGTTATCTTCCTGAGTCTCACTTTAGATTTGAAGACTTTCCAAAAGTGATCAAAAGGATCATTGCCAAGATTTTCAAGGGATCCTCATCGGTTTCAGCGGTTTCGCAAACCCTGGGACAGCAACTTAAGACGTATTTCCAGTTATCCTCCTTCAGGGTAATACCTAATGTGGTCGACATATCCCTGTTTTACCCCAGCCCCCGGGTGGCAAACCCTGTCAGGGAATTTATCCACATTTCGAATCTGACTCCTGAAAAAAATATCACCGAGATATTACGGGCCTTTGATCTGGTGCTTCAAAGGGGCCTCCAGTTCCACCTGCGAATATTTGGACCTCCCAATGAGGCAGTGGCATCCCAAATTACCCAGTTGGGGCTTGAGGGCAAGGTGGAAATGATGCGGGAAATTCCCCAGATAGACCTGGCAGCCTATTTAAGAATTGCGGATGCCCTCATCCTGTATTCCAGTTATGAAACGTTTGGTTGCGTGGTCATTGAAGCGAGTGCATCCGGGGTGCCGGTCATTTTGAGTGACCTGCCTGTTTTCCGGGAATTTGTGATCGATGGAAAGGAAGGAGTAATGGTGCATCGGAATGCACCTCAGGCGCTTGCCGGGGCAATCGAAGACCTGATTTCTGGCAAATACCGATTCGACTCTGAAAAAATTGCCGAGGGTGCTGTCCGCAGGTTCAGTTTTGAAGTAGTAGGCAATCAAATGAATCTTTGGTACCGGGAGGTTTTAGGTAGTTGAACACAAGGCCTTTTCCTTATTTTTGCCGGCAATTATGAAGCACATCAGAAATTTCTGTATCATCGCCCATATTGACCATGGGAAAAGCACCCTCGCCGATCGTTTGCTGGAGTTTACCCATACGATCACCGAAAGGGAAATGCAGGCCCAGGTATTGGATGATATGGACCTGGAGCGGGAAAAGGGGATCACCATCAAAAGCCATGCGATCCAAATTAATTATCCTTTGGAGGGGACAGAATATGTGCTTAACTTGATTGATACCCCAGGCCATGTGGATTTCAGCTATGAGGTGAGCCGGGCCCTGGCAGCCTGCGAAGGCGCCTTGCTCCTGGTCGATGCGACCCAGGGGATTCAGGCACAAACCATTTCCAACCTTTATCTTGCTATTGATAATGACCTGGAAATCATTCCAGTAATCAACAAGATCGATATGGATGGGGCAATGGTTCCTGAGGTAGAAGACCAGATCATAGAGCTTATTGGTTGTAAGAAAGAAGACATCCTGCTGGCAAGCGCCAAGACAGGTATTGGAATTGAAGCCATCCTAAAGGCCATTGTGCATCGGATTCCACCTCCCGACGGGGATATTGCGGCCCCCTTGCAGGCACTAATCTTTGACAGTGTATTCAACAGCTTTCGTGGGATCATCGTCTACTACAGGATATTCAACGGAGTCCTTAGAAAGGGAGACAAAATCAAATTCTTCAATGTGGGGAAGGAGTACGAGGCCGATGAAGTGGGAATCCTGAAGATTGGCCTCTCCGCCAAAAATGAGGTGAGGGCAGGGGATGTGGGCTATGTAATCACGGGGATCAAGAATGCAAAAGAGGTGAAAGTGGGGGATACTATTACCAATTCACAAAACCCCTGCAAGGAATCCATAAAAGGTTTTGAAGAGGTGAAGCCCATGGTATTTGCCGGTATTTTTCCGGTGAATACGGATGAATTTGAAGAACTGAGGGATTGCATGGAAAAACTCCAGCTAAATGATGCCTCCCTCACTTTTGAGCTGGAAACTTCCCAGGCATTGGGTTTTGGGTTCCGGTGCGGTTTTCTGGGAATGCTTCATATGGAAATTGTCCAGGAACGCCTGGAAAGGGAATTCAACCAGACGGTCATTACCACAGTACCGAACGTGAGCTTCAGAGCCTTTACGACCAAAGGGGAGGAGATCATTGTAAACAATCCCACCCAGATGCCTGATCCCAGCCGTATCGACCGGATTGAGGAACCTTTTATCAGGGCCCAGATCATTACAAAGCCAGAATATATTGGCAATATCATGACTCTTTGCATTTCAAAGAGAGGCAACCTGACCAACCAGGGCTACCTGACTCCCACACGGGTGGAGCTCACTTTCGAAATGCCGCTCACTGAAATCGTGTTTGATTTTTATGACCGCCTGAAAAGTGTAACCAGGGGCTACGCGTCGTTTGATTACCATCCGATCGGCTACCGGATTAGCGATATCGTCAAGATGGACATCCTGTTGAACGGGGACAAGGTGGATGCATTAAGTTCACTGATACACCGGATTAGGGCCCAGGATTTTGGAAGAAAGCTGTGCGAAAAACTAAAGGAGCTGCTTCCCCGCCAGCAGTTCCAGATTGCCATCCAGGCTGCCATAGGAGCAAAAGTGGTCGCCCGGGAAAATATCAGCGCCATGAGAAAGGATGTGACCGCCAAATGTTATGGAGGTGACATCAGCCGAAAGAGGAAATTGCTGGAAAAGCAAAAGGAGGGGAAAAGAAGAAGAAA
>JAJXYG010000334.1 GCA_021780705.1 Bacteroidota bacterium | reverse complement strand
CTGACCATGAGCAATTGGACCGCTTTTTTCCAAAAAGTTTCTTCCCGGATCAATCGGATGATGGGGTTACCTTTGCGCTGAAATTTTTGCGCTTATGAAAAGTGGAGTCAAAAAAAATTCAAGGCGCCGGATTGCCACCTGGCTGTTCGCAGGGGTTTTCATGCTGCTGGTGCAAATCATGCTCGGGGGAATTACCCGGCTGACGGAATCCGGGCTGAGCATCACGGACTGGAAACCCATTACCGGGGTTCTGCCCCCCCTGAACCAGTCGGAGTGGATGACCGAATTCGACCGGTACAAGCAAACCGACCAGTACCGGTACATGAACAGTGATTTCAACCTCAGCGATTTCAAATCGATCTTCTTTTGGGAATGGTTTCACCGCAACTGGGCCCGGCTGATGGGGATGGTATTCCTGGTAGGATTCTTTTATTTTCTGGGGACCCGGCAGTTTGAAAGGGACATGGTCCCCGCACTGGTCATCCTGTTTTTGCTCGGCATCATGCAGGCCATTATCGGCTGGATCATGGTGAAAAGCGGGCTGATACCCGAAAGAATGTTTGTGGGCCATATCCAGCTGGCGACCCATTTCATGGCGGCCATGGTACTGGTATGCTATACCTGGTGGTTCGCCCTGAGCCTTGCAATACCCAAATCCCAGCGTAGCTATGACCCCGGCCTTCGAAAGACCATCCTCGTGGTCATGGGCCTGCTGTGCTTTCAACTGCTCTATGGAGCCTTCATGGCAGGGCTGCATGCGGCCACGGCCGCACCCACCTGGCCCTCGATCAACGGGATGTGGATTCCTTCCGGCATGTTCAGTCTCTCACCCGGCTGGAAGAATTTTATCGACAACAAGATTACCGTACAATTTATACATCGTGGAATCGCCTATTTGCTTCTGATCGCCGTCATCTACTGGTTCCTGCGTGCCCGGAAAGTGACCGGGACCGAATATTTCCGAAAGGCGCGCTGGGTACCTATGGGACTGGTGGTCCTGCAGGTGGTGCTCGGGATTACCACCGTAGTTACTTCCCCGGACCACAAGGCGCTGGTAGTTCTGGGGGTGACCCACCAGACGGTGGCCATCCTTTTTCTTTTGTCCGTGGTTTTTATGATATTTATTACCCGAAAGGCTGCCGTTATGGATACGTGAGTTTCACCCTAACATACCCTGCTCCATGAAGCAATTTCTCAAATTACTGTATTATTCTTTCCCGGTACAGCTGCTTTTGCTTCATTTGAGAAAATCCCAGTTCCTGCTCATTTTCTGGACCATCCTGTTTTTGACGGTAACAGGCAACTTCATGAAGTTATTCGGGGCCAATGCGCTCTTTTTAGCACCTGAATACCTCGGCGGGGTCAATGCGGGCGCTTCAGCCATTACGGGAATGGCGGTAGGGGTGTTTATCATGAGCTGGAATATCACGACCTTCATCCTGCACAGCCACCGGTTTCGGTTTCTGGCCACCACCACCAAACCCTTCCTGAAATACTGCCTGAATAATTCGATTATCCCGCTAGGTTTTCTGGCGGTATATTTCTTCGAAGCCTATTATTACGACCTCCATATGGAATTGATTCCCACCCTGGAGTTTGCGGGGATTACGGCGGGGTTTCTGGGGGGATTCTTCCTGTTGCTGATGATCTCCTTCGCCTACTTTTTTACGGCCGACCAGACCATCGTACGAACCTTCAAGTCCCGGATCACCGAAATGCACCAAAGCCCCAAGCCGGAACGGGAGGATATGGGTGATTATGCCGTCACCGATTTCGGACTTCCGGTAGGGTTTTACCTGACCACGGGTTTCAAGTTCCGAAAAGCCAGAAAGGTGGCCCACTATTCCCAGGAGTTCCTGGACACGATCTTCAAGCGACACCATTTTTCGGCGATCATCACCATCATGCTGGCTTTCATATTCATGATCACGATCGGGTTTTTCCTGGACAACCGCTTCTTCCAGGTCCCTGCCGCAGCCAGCATCCTGATCCTTTTTGCCATACTCAATGCCGTCATCGGGGCGCTCTCCTATTTTCTGAGGAGCTGGAGCATGTTGTTTATCCTCGGGCTCTACCTCATCCTCAACGTGCTCTACCAGCATAATATCATTGATCCCAGGAACAAAGCCTTCGGGATCAATTATTCCTTGAAGAAGCGCCCGGAATATTCTTTGAAAAGCCTGGAGGCACTCAATACCCCTGCCAAAATCGGGAAGGACAAGGCAAATATGATCTCCATCCTCAACCGGTGGAAACAGCGCCAGGGGGAAGAAAAGCCCCTCATGATATTTCTCAACATCAGCGGCGGAGGGGTCAGAAGCGCCACCTTTGCCATGGCCATCATGCAGAAGCTGGACAGCATCTACCATGGCACCCTCATGAAGCGGACCTTTCTGATCAGCGGGGCCTCGGGAGGAATGCTGGCAGGGGCCTATTACCGGGAGCTGTACCGCCAGAAAACCCTCGGGAACGATATCAACCTGGAAAACCCCGGATATGTCGTGGACATCTCCAAGGACCTGCTCAATCCTGTCTTTTCTTCGATGATCGCCAGGGACCTTCTTTCCCCGGCCCAGAAATTTTCGGTGGGACCTTACCGTTATGTGAAAGACCGGGGATATGCCTTCGAGGAAAAGCTGAATTTCAATACCCACCACCTGCTGGACAAGACGATCGGATTTTATAAGGAACCGGAATTCAAGGCGGAAATCCCCATGATGATCCTTTGTTCCGGGATCACCCGGGATCTGAAAAAGATGATGATCTCCACCCAGCCCATCAGCTTTCTGATGCAGCCCACCTTCATGGACAGTACCTACCGGACAGACGGCCCCGATGCGGTAGACTTTGCAGCCCTGTTCAAAAACGAAAACCCGATGAACCTGCGGCTGCTGACGGCCCTCAGGATGAATGCCACCTATCCCTATGTGCTGCCGAGCGTATGGCTTCCCTCCGATCCGGTGATTGACGTCATGGACGCAGGCCTCAGGGACAATTACGGGCAGGAACTCTGCTTGCGCTTTGTCAATGTATTCAAGGACTGGATCAATCAAAATACCCGGGGGGTGCTCATCATCCAGATCCGGGCCCGCAAAAAGGGCAGCTGGGACAATACCTACCAGCCCGGAGGGATCCTGGACATCCTCACCAAGCCCTTTTCCATGCTGGAGGTAAACTGGTTCCGGCTCCAGGATTATTTCCAGGATGACGAAATCACCTATGCGCAAAACCTGGACAGCAATTTTCACCGGGTAACCTTCATGTATATACCCGAGCAGGAAGAAAGGGGCGCCACCTTAAACTTCCACCTGACTGCCAGCGAACGAAAAGAAGTCATTGCCTCCTCGGGCAGAAAAAATAATCTCGAAGCCTTTAGGGAAGTGGAGCGGTACCTGAAGCCCTAGGGTACCAAAAGGGTATATGCAGCGGGACTTACTTCTATTTCGAGTTCCTCGCTCGTGGGGCTGTAGTCTCCGTCGATATGCAGGGGGGCCCTGCGGGGGTTGAGGAGCCGGATACGGTCCGTCTGAAAATACAGGATGTCTTTTTCGGGCTTGATCCCCTCCTGGGGCTGGCTGGTCTTCCCGCTGCGTATATGAAAGAGCAGGGACAGCATCGTCCGGGCCTTTTTTCGGGACTTTACCACCACAATATCCAGCAGGCCGTCGCTGAGGCTGGCCTCCGGTGCAATGGTAAAGTGGTTGCCGAACTGGTTGCCATTGGCCACGCTGAGAAAATAGGCATCCAGGTCCAGCCTTTGGTCTTTCCATATCAGGGTCACGGGATAGGAGTCCGCTGAAAAGAAATTTTTCAATGTTTCCTTCACATAGGTGGAGAGCCCCCTTCTTTTGTGGTGGGAAAAATCGCGGGCGACTTTGGCATCCAGGCCGATGCCACAAAGCATGCAACTCAGGGTCTGATTGACATAGAATACGTCGGTTGGGGCAGTATGCCCCCTTTCAATTACCCCGAATGCCTTGTCGAAGGATACCGGGATTGTGGCCGAGAA
>JAJXYG010000250.1 GCA_021780705.1 Bacteroidota bacterium | reverse complement strand
GCCTGCCGGAGACCCTGGAAGTGGGAAGGTATCATTCCTGGATTGTCAACAGGGAAGGATTTCCAAAAGACCTGGAGATCACCGCAGAAGACGAAAACGGATATATCATGGGTCTGCAGCACAAATCATATGATGTCCAGGGAGTCCAATTTCATCCAGAAAGTGTACTTACTCCCATGGGAGAACGGATGATGGAAAACTGGCTCAAATAATCCCGTGCAAACCTGCATAACCTATTTGAGTAAAACTGATCGATACAAAAAATTACGTATGAAAAAAATACTGCAATATTTATTCGAACATAAAACCCTTTCCAGGGAGCAGGCCAGGGAAGTACTGGTCAATATTTCTTCAGGGATTTATTCTGATGCAGAAATAGCCTCATTCACCACAGTCTTTTTAATGCGCAGCATTACCATACCGGAACTGATGGGTTTCCGGGACGCCCTGATCGAACTGAGTGTCAAAGTGGACCTGAGTTCCTATGAAGTGCTGGATATTGTGGGAACCGGGGGAGACGGAAAGAATACCTTCAATATATCTACCCTGAGTTGCTTTTTGGTAGCCGGGACCGGTCAAAAAGTGGCCAAGCATGGAAACTACGGCGCCTCCTCGATCAGCGGGTCCAGCAATGTAATGGAAATGCACGGATACCGGTTTTCTGCAGACAACCCAAAATTACTGAAGGAAGTGGAGCAGGCCAATATCTGTTTCATGCATGCCCCGATGTTTCATCCAGCCCTCAAAGTAGTGGGCCCGATTCGAAGGAATCTGGGAGTGAGGACCTTCTTCAATATGTTGGGCCCCATGGTCAATCCCGCCCTGCCTGCAATCCAGGTCATCGGAGTCTATAATCTTGAAATGGCCCGTATTTATTCCTACCTCCTTCAGCAATCTGATGCCCGGTTTACCATTGTCCATAGCATGGACGGCTATGATGAAATTTCCCTGACCGGGGATTCAAAGGTGATCGACAATGAAGGAGAGAAGATATACAGCGCTATAGCGCTTGGCAAAAGGATTGTGAGCCCCATGGACATATTTGGAGGTAATTCCACAGAAGAGGCGGCTAAAATATTCCTGAAAATTCTAAAAGGAGAGGGTACCTGGGCCCAGAATGCGGTGGTTATTGCCAATGCGGCCATGGCGCTGAGGGCAACAGGGAAGTACCCTGACTACGAAACCTGCTACGCTCTCGCGGTTGAAAGCCTGGAAAGCGGCAGGGCCCTCCAATCTTTCGAAAAACTCATAAGCCTTCAGAAATGACCATTTTAGATAAAATCATTGCCCATAAGCACCTGGAAGTCGCCGCTCTGAAAAAGATCAAGCGGGCTGCCGAACTGGAAAAGGAGTCTTTATTTTCCAGGGAACCCCTTTCTCTTCGAGACTATCTTTTGAAAAAGGAAAAGACAGGGATCATTGCCGAATTCAAACGCAAATCGCCCTCCAAGGGGGTGATTAATTCCAGGTCTACTGTGGGGGAAGTCACTTCTGCCTATGCCCGCAACGGAGCGAGCGCCATCTCAGTGCTCACCGACCGGGAGTTTTTCGGAGGATCTATTCTGGATATGAAAGAGGCCGCCATGCTTAAAGTACCCATACTCCGGAAGGATTTTATGATTGATCCCTACCAGGTAGTGGAAGCCAAAGCCTACGGAGCCTCTGTGATCCTGTTGATTGCAGCCTGCCTTTCCAAAGCGGAGGTCAAAAAACTCGCTGGTACCGCCAAAGGGCTGGGACTCAGCGTCCTGCTTGAAATTCACCATGAAGGCGAACTCGACCATATCTGTGACCCGGTGGACGTAGTAGGGGTCAATAACCGGGACCTCAAGACCTTTACAGTGGATATTCAACGCTCCGAATCCCTTAGCCACCTCATTCCTTCAGACAAATTGAAGATCTCCGAAAGCGGGATCTCGGATCCCAGGACGATTCAGCGGATGAAAAAATGGGGGTATGACGGATTTTTAATGGGTGAACGGTTCATGAAACAGGCGGATCCAGGGCAGGCCTTTCGTAAATTTGCCGAAAAATTAAAATCAGGTGTATGAATTTAAAGGTTTGCGGGATTACCAATCTGGATCAGTTGGTGGATATTGACCGGCTGGGAGTGCAATTCGGAGGATTTATATTTTATGACCAATCCCCCCGGTTTGTGGATGAAAAGTTCAGCCCGGAGGATCTCAGGAAGTTGGATCTAAAAATCAAGAAGGTAGGGGTTTTCGTCAATGCCACAGAGGAGGAGATCATGGAAAAGGTGGAGACTTACGGCCTGGACATGGTGCAACTGCATGGAGATGAGACCCCGGGATTCTGCAAGACCATTAGCAGCCAGGTTACGGTCATTAAGGTGTTCAGAATCAATGCATATAATGAGCAAAATATTGACTGGATGGTAAAGCCGTATGAAGAGTACTGCGATTATTATCTTTTCGACACCAACCGCAAACAGGAATATGGAGGTACGGGTGAAAAATTTGACTGGAACCTGCTGCTGGAAAACAAGATCAACAAGCCCTTCTTTTTAAGTGGGGGTATCGGCCTGAGTGACCTGGAGAAATTGAAGACCTTCTCGCATCCTTTCTTTTTCTGTGTCGATATCAACAGCAGGGTGGAATTGCAACCGGGTATAAAGGATTTGGGAGCGGTGCATCAAATGGCTGATGAAGTATTTAGCTATTAACTATTACAAACAACAAATCTCATGAAGGAAAAGGAGCGGTTTTTGGTAGATGATCACGGGTTTTATGGCAGCTTTGGGGGAGCTTATATCCCTGAAATGCTACATAATAATGTGGAACAACTCCGTCGGAATTATCGCATGATCATGGGCGACAAAAAGTTCCGAAAAGAGTTCGATGATTTGCTGAAAAATTATGTCGGCAGGCCCACCCCGCTGTACCATGCACAGAGGCTGAGTAAGAAGTACAAGGCCGATATCTACCTGAAACGGGAAGATCTGTGTCATACCGGAGCCCACAAAATCAACAATACCATTGGCCAGATCCTGCTGGCAGAAAGGCTCGGAAAAAAGAGAATTATTGCAGAAACCGGTGCCGGGCAGCATGGGGTGGCTACCGCCACGGTATGCGCCCTTAAAGGACTGAAATGTATTGTGTATATGGGTGAAAAGGATATCGCCCGCCAGGCACCCAATGTCGCCCGGATGAAAATGCTGGGTGCGGAGGTGGTTCCTGCCACCAGTGGCAGCATGACCCTGAAGGATGCGACCAATGAGGCCATTCGCGACTGGATCAACCATGCCCAGGATACCCATTATATCATCGGAAGTGTAGTCGGTCCACATCCTTATCCTGATATGGTAGCCCGGTTTCAAAGCGTGATCAGTAAGGAAATCAGGCGCCAGTTGAAGGCAAAAACCGGGAGCCCGCTGCCGGATTATGTTATAGCCTGCGTAGGGGGCGGAAGCAATGCGGCAGGAGCGTTTTATCATTTCCTGGACGATTCTTCGGTCAAACTCGTGGCTGTAGAGGCTGCAGGCGAGGGACTCAATTCCGGAAAATCCGCTGCGACCACCTACCTTGGGACCCCAGGAATCCTGCACGGCAGCAAGAGCCTGGTTATGCAGACTTTGGATGGCCAGGTCCTGGAGCCCCACAGCATCTCTGCCGGCCTGGATTATCCGGGTATCGGGCCACTGCATGCCCATCTCTTTAGTAGCAAGCGGGCCCGGTTTTTGAGTGCCACAGACCAGGAGGCTATCCAGGCTGCATTTGAACTGGCCTTGCTCGAAGGCATCATTCCGGCACTGGAATCAGCCCATGCCCTGCACAGTCTGAACCAGCTTAAATTGAAAAAGAAGGATGTGGTGGTGGTGAACCTCAGCGGGAGGGGAGATAAAGACATGGATACCTACATGAAGCATTTATAATCAATAACCGAAATGGTCAATCGAATCGACAGCTTATTTGAAAAAAAGAGAAAGAACCTGCTGAGTATTTATTTCACGGCAGGGTTTCCGAAATTACAGGATACAGGTACAATCCTCATGTCCCTTCAGGCA
>JAJXYG010000297.1 GCA_021780705.1 Bacteroidota bacterium | reverse complement strand
TAATTCCAAGGATCACCTGCCCGAATATCTTGAACCTGCCGGCAAGGCCGTCGGCATTGGTCTTCTTAAAGTCAATCCCCTTTGCCTTGGCTATTCTCTTTGCCTTGATCTTGAGGTAATCATCTATAAAGCCGATCATTCCGAGCCAGATCGTGGAGAGCAGCATCAGCCGGACATATACCTTGTCGAGATTGGCCAGCAGCAGGGTGGGAATAAGGATCCCCAGCAGGATAATGATCCCGCCCATAGTGGGGGTGCCTGCCTTGGCTTTTTCTCCCTCAAGTCCCAATTCCCGGACCGATTCCCCGATCTGATTTCTTTTCAGCAGGCGGATCAGTCTTTTCCCGTAGACGGTAGTGATCAGCAGTGAAAGCAGCACTGCCACCAGGACCCTGAAGGTGATAAAATGGAACAACCCGCTTCCCGGAAACTTGATTCCATTTTTCCCAAACCATTCAAATAATTGATAAAGCATCTGATGTCTCTTTGTGCGCTTATTTTTCTAAAAGTTCAAATGTTTCTGCCAGTACCTTCTTGTCGTCAAACTCATGCTTCACTCCCTGAATCTCCTGGTACTTCTCATGACCCTTTCCGGCTACCAGGACGATGTCCCGGTTGCCGGCGAGGCTGACTGCCGTTTTTATCGCTTCCCTTCTGTCGGTGATGGAAAGTGACTTCTTCCTGGCATGCACCGGCACACCTGCTTCCATTTCACGGATGATAGCTTCAGGATCTTCATTGCGTGGATTGTCAGAGGTAAGTATGAACCGGTCGGAGTACTCAGAGGCGACTTCTGCCATCACCGGGCGCTTGGCCCTGTCGCGGTTGCCACCGCAACCTACGACGGTGATGATCTTTGCTTCTGCTTCCCGCAGGTTCTGGATGGTGGCCAGTACATTGATCAGGGCGTCCGGGGTGTGGGCATAATCCACAATCCCGATAATATGTTCCTTAGGTGAAATGAGGTAATCAAACCTGCCTTCTGCCCCGGTCAGGTTGCTCAGCTTTTCCAGCACCTGGTGACTGTCCTGTCCGAGCAGTACGGCCGCGCCAAATACCGCCAAAAAGTTGTATGCGTTAAAGGCTCCAATCAGCCGGCAGTGCACTTCAATGTCATTTACCATCAGCACCAGGCCTGACAACGCATTTTCCACAATCTTCCCTTTGAAGTCGGCCAGGGTCTTGAAGCTGTAGAGATATTTTTTTGCCCGGGTATTTTGGAGCATCACGCTTCCTCTCTTGTCATCGGCGTTGCTCAAGGCAAAGCTTTGGGAAGCCAATCCGTCAAAAAATTGTTTTTTGACCCGGATATATTCCTCAAATGTCTTGTGGTAGTCCAGGTGGTCATGGGTGATGTTGCTGAAAATTCCGCCTGCAAAATGCAGGCCTGCAATCCGGTTTTGATGGATGGCGTGGGAACTTACTTCCATGAATACATGCGAACAACCTTCCTGCTTCATCCGTCCGATCAACTGGTTGAGCCCAATGGGGTCGGGTGTGGTGTGGGTGGCTGGCAATACCTGGTCGTCAATTTGGTTTTGCACCGTACTGATAAGGCCGCACGAAAATCCAAGGGCCCTGAATAATTTAAACAGCAGGGTCGCAATGGTTGTCTTGCCATTGGTACCGGTAACCCCCACCAGGGTGATCTTGTCGGAAGAATCTCCGTAATAATGATGGGCCATGATTCCCGCGGCTTCCGAACTGCTGGCAACCCGGATATAATGTATGCCCTCCCTGAGCGTTGCAGGAAGGGTCTCACAAATAATGACGGTGGCACCCTGGTCAATGGCCCTGGCAATAAACTCGTGGCCATCGGAAAGGGTACCCTTGATTGCTACAAAACAATCTCCGGCCTGTATCTTTCGGGAATCTATCTGCAATTCCCGGAAAGTATCCACAGGGGCACCCTGCCTTTCCAGAATGTTCACCTTATATAATATGTCCTGTAATACCGCCATTAATTCAATTGCAGGTTGATAATTTGTCCTTTTTGAAAATCTGTGTTTTGCGCAAGCGACTGGTAGACGACCCTGCCGGTACCTTTTGCCTGGACCCGCAGACCCATATTTTCCAGTAGGCTGATTGCATCTTTCAGTCCCAGCCCCGTTACATCCGGCACTACTTTCAACGACCCGTTCTTATAGGTGGATTCAACCTGGGCCTTGTCTCCGGAAACCACTGTAGAAAGAAGGGTTCCCGCACGGGCGTTTCCTTCTATCTTGTAATGAAACATGGACATCAGGGGACTCAGTTCCTTTTTGAACCCGTAGAGCCGGACAGGCGCGTTTTCTTCATTTTTAAACAGGTGGTCCAGCGGTTCGGTCCCAATCCGGGTGGCATAGATCTGGTCTGCCACATCCCTGAAGACCGGTCCTGCCACCGAAGCCCCGTAGGCCAGTTTGGAATCCTTCCCATTTTGTATGACCACCGCTATGGTGTACTGGGGATGGTCATAAGGGAAAAATCCAATGAATGCCGATTGATAGATTTTGTCGCTTTTGTTATACCCGTGGTTATCCATGGCGGTAACGGCGGTGCCGGTTTTACCGGCAAACTCATAGGTGCTGGTTTCCAGCCCGTGTCCGGTCCCATGCGGATTTTGTACCACTGCCAGCAAACAGGCCCTGAGTTTGCCCAGGGTAGCTTCGCTGCAAATTTTGTTGACCACCACATGGGGAGAGAAAGTTTTGACAGGGACGCCCATTTCATTAATGGAATTCACCAGGTAGGGCTGCATCATTTTGCCTCCATTGGCTACTGCGTTGTACAGCATCAGGAGTTGAAGCGGGGTAACCAGTTCCTCATACCCGTGGGCCATGAAGGGAATGGTGGTTTTCGACCAGTACTTGCTTCCCGGCTTCTTTATATAGGGAGGGGCTGCACCCACGATGTCAATTCCGGTCAGGGTATCCAGGTGAAGTTTGTGGAGGTGATCACAAAATTTCTGGGGCTGGTTTTCATAATATTCATCGGCCATTTTTGCGAAGGCCACATTGGATGACTGGGCAAATGCTTCCTTGACGGTGAGCAGTCCGGTTCCCAGGTGGGAATCCTTGATCCGCAGTCCGTAGAACACCTTTTGTCCGCCTTCACAATTGATCACTGTGCCGGTATCCACGTACTTGTCTTCCAAAAGGGAGATCAGGGTTGCCAGTTTAAACACAGACCCGGGTTCGGTTCTTTTTCCTATCCCATAATTATAATCTTCCGCATAGGTCCCATCCGGCCTTCTGCCCAGGTTGGCGATGGCCTTGATTTTCCCGGTCTTGGTTTCCATGACGATACAGGTGCCATCCAGGGAGTGGTTTTGCACTACCATATTCATCAGGGCGTTTTCTGCGACATCCTGTATATAGGTATCAATGGTGGTAATGACATCTTTTCCTTTTTCAGGTTCCACTTCTGCCCCATCCACCGGAATATAGGCTCCTGCCACATAGCGCTCGAGCCGGGTACCTGACTGTCCTTTAAGGACCTTGTCGAAGGTGCGCTCCAGCCCGACATTCTTGCTGGTATCTCCCCTGGAAAGTCCGACGGTCCGGTTGGCCAGGAGCACATAGGGGTTCACCCGGTTGTCACGGACTTCGAAAATGAATCCGCTTTTGTTCCTCCCCTGCCTGACAAGGGGAAACTGGCGCAGCGCCGTATATTCTTTAAAGGAGATCTTTCGCTTCAGCAGGTAGTACCTCCTGTCGGCCCGGTATCCGGCCAGCAGGGTCTTCTTGTATAACTCCCGGGACCCATCCTTGAAGAGCAAGGCCAGGGAATCACTTAAGGAATCCAGGTTCTGATAAAACCTTTTGCCGTTTTTCTCCCTGAGGCCATCTGCCCCGAAATCCACATATACGTCAAAAACCGGAATGGAGGTACTCAGCATATTGCTGTCCTCGCTGTATATCGTGCCTCTTTCCGCATTTATCTCGATATAGTTCAGGTGCTGGGAATCGCTGAGGTTTCTCCAATAGGCACCCTGCACTCTCTGGATGAATACTGCACGACCCATTACGAGGGCTCCCAGTGCTATTAT
>JAJXYG010000167.1 GCA_021780705.1 Bacteroidota bacterium | reverse complement strand
GGTTAAAATCTCAAGTAATACGGCCCTGGCCTCACGAATGCCGGACATTATTGATGTGGATACCGGAACCATCATTGACGGGGATGAAACCATCGAGGAAGCTGGCATCCGTATATTGGAATATGCCATAGGGGTAGCCAGTGGAGAAGTGGAAGTGGCGGCGGTGAGAAACGGGCAAAATGATTTCATTCCCTGGAAAAGAGGGGTGAGCCTGTAAGTCAGGTTACATTTTCCCGGGATCGATTACTGGTTTTGTTTCAAGCACTTTTTTGGATGGGAAAAATCAGGTAACCCATGGGTACTTTTTCTTTGGAATTAAATGCTTCAGGCAAGAAGGTGTATTCACCGACCGAATATCTAAGAAGTTGATTTTAACGCAGGCAGCGTTAGCAGGGCTGCAAGCAGCAGGGAAACTGCCATCAATAAATAGGAAGCGGCAAATCCTCCCGTAATACCATTTAAGAATCCCACCAGGTAAGCGCCTGCAAAAGAACCCAGGGCACCGAGACTGTTTATGAGCGCAATGGCTCCGGCAGACACATTCCTGGGGAGGATGTCGGTGATCGCGGCAAAAAATGGGCCGTAGGGGGCGTACATGGCCCCGCCGGCAACGACAAGCAGGCTATAGGACACCCAAAAATGCCCCTGGCCGAGTAAGTAGGAGATGTAGAAGGAGATAGCTCCCAAAAGCAGAAAGGGCCAGATGTATTTTTTTCTGTGCAGGGTTTTATCCGAAAAGTGAGAGGCTCCATACATGGCCAGGACTGCCGCCAGATAAGGGACTGCGGAGAGCCAACCGGTTTTAACCAGGTTCATATGGGGCGCCTTCTCCAGGATGGAAGGAAGCCACAGTACAAACCCGTATACCCCGATACTCCAAAGGGCATACATGATACAAAGGAGGATTACCTTGCGCATGCGGAAAGCCTCCCGGATATTTTTCACCGGTGCCAGGGAGCGCTGCTCCAGTTTCAGGGCTTCTTCCAGCGCATTTTTTTGGGAATGGGTGAGCCAGCCTGCCTGCTCCGGGGTGTCCTCCACTAGTTTCCACCAGCAAAAAGCCCATATAAGCGCCGGAAGCCCTTCCAGGATGAACATCTGTCTCCAGCCTTCCAGGTGTACTAAATATCCCGACAGCACCGACATCCATAGTATGGTAACCGGGTTGCCCAGAATCAGGAAAGTATTGGCCCTGGAACGTTCATTTCTCGTAAACCACCTGCTAAGAAATAAGAGCATGGAGGGCATCACCGCACTCTCTGCGACGCCCAGTCCAAACCGGATGCACATCATCAGGTAGATGTTATGGACCCATCCGGTTGCCATGGCCAGGATCCCCCAGGCAAGCAGGGACCAGAAAATGAGTTTTTTGGCACTTTTTCGGGATGCATAGAGGGTCCCGGGGATTTGAAAGAAGAAATATCCCAGGAAGAACAGGGATGCCAGCAGGGAGGATACTGAAGGGGTAATATTCAGGTCGCGGGCCATTCCTCCTGCCGCAGCAAAACCAAAATTGGCCCGGTCCAAATAGGCCAGGCTGTAAGTGATGAAGGCAATCGGAATGAGCCGGTACCAACGTTTGGGGGCAATCGTATTGGCCATATAAAAAACTTTATGCTACCTGCAATTTGTTTAACAGGGAGGAATGACTTCGGCGTTTCTAGTGAAAATTAAGGTAAAAATACATGTGACAGGTTCTTTGCGACGTAAGACCCGGTACCGACTTAATTGGAATTGGACCTGAAGGGTATGGATGTCATTTAGAAAAGGGGGATCTGCTACCAATACCCCTGCCGGATCCTGGCTTGTTACACGAAGCGCCTCACCCCGTTGGAGGTATAGGTATGCCTGAATTCCTTGGGAGTAATTTCCTTTTTCTTCTTAAATATCCTGTTGAAATTGGACATATTGTTAAACCCGCACTGATAGGCTACTTCGTTAATGGAATTGGTGGTATCGATCAGCATTCGGGAAGCATGACCCAGCCTGACCTCGTTCAGGGTATCAATGAAGGTCTTTCCGGTCCTTAATTTGAAAAACCGGCTGAAGGACACTTCCGCCATTCCCGCAATTTTGGCGGCTTCTCCCAAAGTCACATTTTCCTTGAAATTGTTATTGAGATATTCCATGATCTTTTCCACCCTGCGGCTATTATAATTGGGGGTCTCCTTGTTGAAGGATATGTCTGAAAGAATACGCTGGTTATGGGAACCGGAAAGGTCATTGAGGATACTCATCAGTTCCAATACGGAATCAAAACCCTTCTTTTGGGGAAGATCCTCCAGCCTCTGCATGATGTCGGTAGCAGTTTCCTTTGAAAAAAGAACCCCTCTGACGGATTGCTGGAGTAAGGAACGGATGAGACTCAATTGATTTCTGGACAGGAATTTTTCATCGAAAAGGTCCCGGTGAAACTGGATGGTGATTTCTTTCATTACCCTGCCCTTACACTTGTGCGTGAACCAGCCATGTTGAAGGTGGGGGCCAACCAGGACCAACTCCAGATTGTCAATCTCCTCTACATGGTCCCCTATGACTCTTTTGGCCCCCGCTCCGTTACGGATAAAATTCAATTCATACTCCTCATGGCTGTGAAGCGGAAAATCAAACTCCTTTTTGGACCGGGAAAAAATCGTGAAGCAATCATTTTGAGTCAGTGGTGTAATTTCCCTGAGTATTTTTACAGGTTGATTCATGGCAGGAGTTTTGGTACTTTTCAATTACAATAGTATTAAAAAAGTACCAATAAATGACCTAATACCCCAATTAATCTCCTAATAACCTCTTCCTGCCGGGAACCGCCGATAGAGTTACTTTATAAATATAATAGTAAGCTAAAATAGTATTAAGGTGGTTTTGGTAATTGAAATAGTTTTGACCCCCAAATGCTTGATGCACCGAGAAAGATTGCTTCTTCCCGGCCCTTGTTGTATTGGATTTTCCGGGGCAATTTCCAAAGCCGTTCAAGTGGCATAATTAAATAGCATACCGATGAAGAAAAACGTGTGTTCACTTTGGTGTCTCCTTTTGATGCTGGGCAGCGCCTACAGCCAGACTCCCTTTGTGTCGGTAGCCAATGGGCGGTTCCATCGGGAAGGCCATCCCTACTATTTTGTGGGCACCAATTATTGGTATGGGGGACTGCTGGCTCTGGGAAAAAATCCGGTGATGGGGATTGAGCGATTGCGAAACGAACTTGACTTTTTAAAAATTCACGGAATAAAAAATGTAAGGGTGCTTGCCGGTTCCGAAGGAGAAGGCTTGATTAACGGGGTACCGAGGGTGGGTCCCGCACTGCAGACTTCCCGGGGAGTTTTTGATCCCACCTTTTTAAAAGGACTGGACGCCTTGTTAAATGAGCTTGACAAAAGGAAGATGACTGCAGTGATCTACCTGAGCAATAACTGGAACTGGAGCGGCGGGTTTTTGCAGTACCTCAAGTGGAACCACCAAATTCCGGATTCTGCCTTTAGCCGCCCGGTTCCCTGGAGCACTACCGGAAAATATACCAGCCAGTTCTATGGCTGTGCCTCATGTGTATCCGATTACTTAAACCAGGTACATTATGTGGTGACCCATGTTAACACGATCAATCACAAAAAGTATACGGAAGAACCTTCCATCATGGCCTGGGAAATCGCCAATGAGCCAAGGCCCATGAGTCCCGAAGCAAATGGTGCCTATCTGAAATTTATTAGCAGGGCAGCTGCCTACCTCAAGAAGCTCGATCCCAATCACCTGGTCACCACCGGTACGGAGGGATATATGAGCACCGGATCTCTGGACCTGTATAAGCAGATCCATGCCATCCCTCAAATTGATTACCTGACCATCCACATATGGCCTAAAAACTGGTCCTGGTTCCGGGGAACAGGTATTGCAGGAGCGATGGACACCATCAAGGCCCGGACCCTGCGTTATCTTATGGTGCATGAAAGTATAGCGGCTCAGCTGAGAAAACCACTGGTGATAGAAGAGTTTGGCTTGCCACGTGACCACCAAAGCTTCTCGGTGGACTCTTCGACCACACTCAGGGATCGCT
>JAJXYG010000331.1 GCA_021780705.1 Bacteroidota bacterium | reverse complement strand
AATCCGGTCACAGGGCTAAAAGATAGCATCCGAAAAATCGGAAACCGAAGTGACTATTATGCGGCCGCCTTTACTTTTATTGCGGTGATCAAATCCGCCTCCATTACCATTAAAGGGCTTACCCTGAATGGAAATTCGCCGCAACTGGATATCGGACCCGCTTTCGGTCCGGAAGGAATTCAGATGCCCGCCCTCGGGATCAGTCTCAACCAGGACCGAAAAGCATTGATTGAAGACTGCTATATCCATCACTGCGCCCTCGACGGGGTCCTGATCGCATGGACCGGGCTCACCACCCAGGACCCACCCTATCCCCATACCCTGAGGCATGTTCAGTGTGAATACAATGGCCGCCAGGGGCTCTCCTGGGTTGGCGGCAACCAATTAACCGTAACTGATTGTGATTTCTCCTCCACGGGGAAAGCCCTCAACCACGGGGTCCTGGTTTCCAGTAAACCCGGAGCCGGAATTGATATAGAAAATGAAGGGTCGATTTTGAGGAATGCCCGTTTTGTGGATTGCCGGATTTTTGACAACACCGGTCCGGGGGTGGTCTCCATAGGGGAAAATACCCGAAACATTCAATTTCAGCATTGCACCTTCATAGGTACTACCCATAGCGCTGCCTATCCCAAATCTCCCGGCTTCAGCTTTGACCACTGCACCTTTGTGGGCAGGGTGGAACGAATTTTCGGATCGGCAGATTCCGCGGAAGCAACCCGTTTCACACATTGCTTTTTTACCCTGGATCCCAAATATTCTCCCAATGGACAGGTATTTGGAGATACCTGGGAGTTCTATGAAGGCGCTCACGTCGTATTTGATCACTGTCAGTTTGATGCAGCGGATCAAAAGTTGCCCACTTTCAATACCCCTGAAGTTACCTTTGTGGATTGCAGTTTTTCGCAAAGCAGCAATGCGGATTTCCAGGCTGCAGCCATCTTCCGGGACACTACCTGGTTTCACCTCACCGGGAAAGCCAGGGTATTGACCTCTCTATCCCGTTTCACGGGTCCGGTCATAATAAACGGTAAACCCGTGACCCGGCTCTCGGAACTGAATTTTAGGAAATAGCCTCCCATACCCGTTTTACCCGTTTATGGGATTGCCATAAAAATCTGGCATTTGCTGGCAAAGATTCCTGCACAAATGGCCCTGCCCGCCCAGGTCACTCAGGGTGACGGGGATCTGCCCCCATGCCGGTTTCTTATGAGGGTGATTTCCACCCTGCGGTTGCGCCATTGGACATTATTGTCAATCGGGTAACTTGATCCATAATAGGCCCACTTTATCCGGGAAGGAGCGATATCGTAGCTCAGAAGATAATCCCGGGTTACCTTGGCTCTTTCTTCAGACACCCTCAGGTTCTTCAGGAAGCTGCCCTTACTGTCTGCAAATCCCGCAATGCTAACCGTGAGACTGGTATCCGCTTTTAGAATTTCCATTACCTGGTACAACACATCAAAAGCCTGGGTGTAAAGGTCGGACCGGTCAAAATCAAAATAGATCATATAAGTCACTGAATCCGGGGTCATATGCAACACCAGGGCATCCTGCACCATGGGGAAGGGGCATCCCTGGTTAATTGCCGACCCCTTCAGTGTGGGACATTTGTCATAAGAGTCATAGACCCCGTCGCTGTCACTATCTGCCATCGTCAGGACTTTTTCCTTTCTGATAGGTATCGTATTGACTTTACGAATGGCTGCAGCCAATTCGGAAGTATCTCTCGGGGATACCGGGAGGACACGAATACTTTCGGCTACCTTTTCGGGTGCCGGAATTGATTTTCTGACTGCCTGGTCATTCCCTGCGGGAATGGAAGGAAGGGACGCTCGGGAAGCCCCCTTATGAGGATTTTGAGAGGTATTACCCGCTACTTCAGGGAGTCCCTGGGCAAAACCCAGGCTATAATACAGAAAACCGCCTTTGATTCCGGCAGACAAGGCTTCCTTCAATTGTGCCTGTAGCAGGATGGTCCCCCCTTCCTTAAAATGAAAATCAAGGCCCAGTCCAACGGGCGCATAAAAAGCAGCCGTTTTCCCAAATAAACCACCTCCGAGCCCTGCCGATATAAAGGGGTTCACCCTTTCCTCTTTATTGAAAGCTTTCAGGTGGAAAAGTCCGTCTCCATACAGGGTGAAACCGGCCTGTCCCAGGCTGTCCCCTTTAATAAATCCGGAAGGAAAGTTGGAAAAGGTACCTCCCAGGGTGACTGAAAAATCCAGGTGAGAAGCCACCGGCCTCCAATACCCGGCATCAAAGCCAAAATTGGCATTGCCACTCTTCAGCAGGGTTTTTTGATGAAGTGCATAGTTAAAAGATGAATCCTTGGCATATTGCAGGAACCGGTAATCGGACAGGTGCACACCGAAAGTGAACATCCCCTTTTGCTGGGCCATACAGTGGGAAAGGCTACCCATACCCAGCGAAAAAAGCAGGAGTGTCCTGAAAACCCACTTTCCCTTCCTTCCTGTTTCGCAGTGACCGGTTGTGAAATCCATCCTCTCAAGGCAGCAGTTCCTTATCATTAATAAAATGTGGCAAATCATGGGATTGTCCTGGGAGTTCAGTGGGCTAATTCGGTATATATTCGAGTTGAAGATAGGAATTTTGAGAGATTCTATCTCTTTGTATTCAGAATTCCTTTTTAATCCGGGAACCCCCTTTTCTCCCCGGTTCCCGAAATTGCCTGGATCATATTGAAAGAACCCATAATAACCCGCTGATTTTGGCGTTGGATACCCCAGGTACCAGCCCCCAATCAATCCATGAGGTTACTTTCTCTAATTTTCAGGGTTATCTTCAGAAACTGCCAGTCCGTTGCCTCCCATTTGCGGGTTCTCAGACTCAAAATGCTGTACCCGGGCCTTGAAATCGACTACAGGACCCGGATTGAAAGCAAGGTCTCCATTGTGTGTGTGAAAGGAGGCAGGCTCCGGATTTCCCGTTCCAAGATTTCCTTTGGGACCTGCATCATTGCAGACAGCGGGAGTGAAATTTCCATAGAATCCTCCTTTATAGGCAGAAATTGTGTCATTACTTCCAAAAAATCAGTCCGGATCGCAGAAGGTTGCCTGATCGCAGAAATGGTGGTAATCCGCGATCAGGACCACCACCTGGACCGCAGACCCTCCCCCGCCGGCAGCCAGGATGCATTTACCTCCGCGCCTATAGCCATTGAATCCCATGCCTGGGTCGCTTCAAAGGCCACCATACTCAAAGGGGTCCGGATAGGAAGCCATTCGGTCATTGGCGCCTCGGCAGTAGTAAACCGGGAAGTACCCCCCGGGGAGCTATGGGTGGGGATTCCGGCCAAATTTCTCAAAAAGACCAGCCCGACCGCTTGAAAATCGGCAAAATTTAATTGGAAAAATGACGTTAAAGTCTATATCCAAGATTCCTGAATGGCTATTGTCCAATCCCTAAAGCGCAGATACAAGACCCCGGCTCTGAAGGCCATGGGAATCTATACCCTCACCAATTTTTTAGGGAAGGGTCTTTCCTTCCTGCTGATTCCGATCTTCACCAACCCCCGGTTTCTTACCCCGGCGGACAATGGACTGTTAAGTCTCTACAGCCAGGCAGTAATTTTTCTAGTTTCCTTTGTCAGTCTGGGGGTGCTTAAATCGGCTTCGGTGGATTACTTCAAGCTGGACCGGGAGAAGTTCCGGGATTTTTTTACGACCGGGATCTTTATGGCTCTGGGAATGACCCTGTTGGCTCTGGTGGTCTTCGCCCTGATGAAGGGCGCCCTGACCCGGGAATATGCCTTTCCCTCCCTGTTTATCTGGGCCATTCCTCTGACGGCACTCGGCACCTTTTTCTACGAGATGATCCTTACCCTGATCCGAAACCAGGATAAGGCAGGTGCCTTTATGAAGGTAAGTACCCTTCGCATCTCAGGAGAACTGGGTTTTGCCGTGGTTTTTATTGTCATACTGGGATGGGGCTGGTTCGGCAGGGTGGCAGGGATGCTGATTGCACTGGGTTCCCTGAGCGGATATGCCCTGTTTTACTTCCACAAAAACGGACTGCTTGGGGGAAGGATTCGAAAAGCTATTATTGTGGGGGAACTGAAG
>JAJXYG010000161.1 GCA_021780705.1 Bacteroidota bacterium | reverse complement strand
CAGAAAACCACCAACAAGAATCCCAGAAGTACAGTGGGGACCGTCACGGAAGTTTACGATTTTCTCCGGCTTTTATATGCCCGGATCGGGGAGGCCTACAGCTATGAAACCGGGAAAAAAATGGTCCGCTGGACCCAGGAGGAAATCGTCGGAAATATCCTGACCCGGCTTGCCGGCAGGAAAATAGTCCTGCTTTCCCCCCTGGTTCGTGGCAGAAAAGGGCATTACCGGGAGCTATTTGAGGACATGAGAAAGAAGGGATATGTTAAAATCCGGGTGGACGGGGAAATAAGGGATCTGGTGCCCAAAATGCAGGTCGACCGCTACAAGATCCATGAAATTGAACTGGTAATAGACCGGCTGGCGGTAAGCCCGGACCAGGAGGTCCGCCTCAGCCAGAGTACCCAAAAGGCCCTTGAAATGGGAAACGGGCTTGTCTTCATCATGCTTCAGGAGGGCGGCAAGTTGCTGCAATATAGCCGGCAGCTGATGTGTGAGGATTCCGGGATCAGCTATGAGGAGCCCTCTCCCAATACCTTCTCGTTCAATTCCCCTTACGGGGCCTGCCCCGCCTGCAAAGGACTGGGAACGGTATATCGGGCAGATTTGGAACGGATCATTCCAGATGAAAATCTGAGCATCAATGATGGGGGGATCCTTCCCCTGGGAGAAGAAAGGGAAAGCCATGTGTTCAAACAGGTCCAGCAACTGGCAAAAAAGAACAAATTCAGTCTGGATGCGCCCCTCAAGAAATTAACCCCATCGGTGCGCAACCTCCTGATATACGGCAGTGAAAAGCCCGGAAAGCTAAACGGAGAAGACGCAGAGTGGAGAGAAGATGACTTTGATTTCACCCCCGGTGCTGCCCAGGAGGAACCCTCCGCAGCCTATGAAGGGATCATCCCCATGCTGAACCGCTGGTTCCGGGCTCCCGGTACCAGTGAGGGGCTCAGGGCCTGGGTGGAGCAGTTCATGCAACTGACTCCATGCGAAAGCTGCCAGGGAACCCGGCTTAAAAAAGAAAGCCTCTGGTTTAAAGTGGCCGGAAAAAATATTGCGGAATTAAGCCGGATGGATCTTTCAGAACTCGCCCACTGGATGGGGGGACTGGAACCCCGGCTGAATACCCGGCAAAAGACCATTGCCAAGGATATATTGAAGGAAATCCGCGAACGGCTGGATTTTTTATTGGGGGTGGGACTCAACTATCTCTCCCTGGACCGCCCTTCCCGGAGCCTGAGCGGGGGAGAATCCCAGCGGATCAGGCTGGCGACCCAAATCGGCTCCCAACTTCAGGGGATCACCTACATATTGGATGAACCCAGTATCGGGCTGCACCAGCGGGACAACCACCGGCTGATCGAGGCACTAAAACACCTCCGCGATATCGGTAACAGTGTCCTGGTGGTGGAGCATGACAAGGATATCATGCTGGCCGCAGACTACCTGGTGGACATTGGCCCTGGAGCAGGTAAGCACGGCGGTAAGGTCGTGGCCCGGGGGGTGCCTAACGACATGCTTTCTCTGAAAACCGTTACCTCCTCTTTCCTCAGCGGCAGAACCCGCATCGAAACCCCTGAAAAACGCAGGGCTGGCAACGGGCAATTCCTGAAAATCCTGGGTGCCGGTGGAAATAATCTGAAAGAAATTGATGTAGACTTCCCGCTGGGGAAGTTCATTTGTGTGACCGGGGTCAGCGGTAGTGGAAAATCCACCCTGATCAATGAAACGCTTTACCCGATTCTTAGCGTGCATGCTTACAGAAGTAAAATGACCCCGCTTCCCTATAAGGGAGTGGAGGGACTGGAACATATTGACAAGGTGGTCGAAATCGACCAGTCCCCCATCGGCAGAACCCCTCGGAGTAATCCGGCCACATATTGTGGATTTTTTACCGACATCCGCACCCTCTTTGCTTCGGTGCCCGAAGCGAAGATCCGCGGATACAAGGCCGGCCGGTTCTCCTTCAATGTGAAAAGCGGACGCTGTGAGGTCTGCGAAGGCGCCGGGATGCGGGTCATTGAAATGAATTTCCTTCCCGACGTATATGTGCACTGCGAAAAATGCAATGGCAAACGGTATAACCGGGAGACCCTGGAAATCCGGTACAAGGGCAAATCGATCAGTGACGTACTGGAAATGACAGTCGATGAGGCCGTGGAATTCTTCCAGAACGTACCCTACATATACCGCAAGATCAAAGTGCTCCAGGAAGTGGGCCTGGGATATATTTCCCTGGGCCAGAGTGCGGTGACCTTAAGCGGCGGGGAGGCACAACGGGTGAAACTGTCCACTGAACTAAGCAAACGCGATACGGGCAAGACCTTCTATATACTGGATGAACCTACTACAGGGCTACACTTTCAGGACATCCGTCATTTGGTTGAGGTGCTCAATAAGCTGGTGGACCGGGGCAATACGGTCCTGGTCATTGAACACAATATGGATGTGATTAAGATGGCAGATCACCTGATCGATCTTGGGCCGGAAGGCGGCAACCAGGGAGGTACGGTTTTGTTTGAAGGTACACCGGAAGAAATGATTTCCTGCCGGCAAAGTCTCACAGCGCCCTTTCTTAAAGCTGAACTTCAGGCAGAGGACAAAAAGGGCAAAGCATAATAAAAAAGCTAATTAAAAATTTGTGGTTTCAGGGGTTACATCGCACAGGATTATGCGTTGTTTTCCGGGGTGTAGCTTTTAAAATATACTTTGCCTGTTTCCAAGGGGCCATTATGATGGTGGGTTAGTATCGAGTGGTTTCCTTTGTTTAATATCTTTTTTAATATATAGATGGACATCTCATGTGGCTGGCCACCCTTCTGTCATACATATTGTCAAAAATTGGACCAAGCCTCATGGCAAATTTTAATCCCACTGAAAAATAGGCGTCTTTTTGGGAAGGATCCCCACGCTGGGTACCCGGTGAATAGCGGGTCACCCCCGGGGTTACTATCCCGATGGTTTTGTCCGAAATCGCAGTGGCAATAGCCGCATTCTGTGGACTCAGGTATTTATAGAAAAGGGTGGGATCAATATAGGTCGTACTGACATCATCGATATAATCGGTGAAGGTTTTGCGATAGAGTATTTCCATTCCGACGTTGACCCGGTCGGAAAGAAAATATTTAAACCCTATGCCCATAGGGATATTCACCTGGGTAAGCGCATAGTTGTTTCGGTTAGGGTATTCTGCAAAGCCCTCGCCTTCGGTATGAAGCGGTTTCAGATAATACCATTTAGTGACCCCATTTGTGGTTAAGGAGCCCTGTGGGTTAAAATGAAACAACCCTATACCGATCACTCCGTAAGGGCGGAAGCGCGGTTTGAAATCATCAAATTCCTTGTTCAGGAACATAATCGGATATATCTCCGCCGCTACATAGCCTTCCGATATATTGGTTCTAAAATCGAGATTTCGCTGTTTTCTCCATAATTCATTTACCCCCTTGGTATTGATGATGCTGTCAAAACCGTCCATTTTGCCAAAGTCGACCGCAAACCGAAGTCCAAACCAGCTATTGGGATACACGGTAACAAATAATCCTTTGTCGACCTTTGTCAAAGGCAGGTTCAGATCCTTCAGGAACGGGGTACCCTTTCCTGCATGCCCTCCAAGGTCACCCAGGAAAAACATGGGTCCGACATTGATGCCTGCTTCAATTTGGGTGGGTCCGTTTCCAAACATGAGAGACTGACTGGTACCTGAGAAGGCAAAGAAGACCGATAGGGTAATGAGCAGCAACCCTCGGATCCAAAGGTCCTGTAATGATTTTTTCATGTGAAGGTCAAATTATTTTCATGGGTATCAATTCTTCAAAAGCAATTTTACTTACCTCCACTATTAACGGAAGCCTGGTTTTTTTTATTGTTTGACTCGGTAATTAATTGTATATCATGGGAAATCCTGGTGGGTAATTACCACGGAGATTGAGTGGTTTTGGGTAACACCGGGGGGTGTGGAGGGGGTGCGGCAAATCAGAAGTTTCGGGTCAATCATGAGCGCCGGATCGGTAAAGGCAGGGATAACCTGATCTTGGGAAATAATAAAATGGTTGAGGAACCACCCGGTTGCTCAGAAAATTA
>JAJXYG010000116.1 GCA_021780705.1 Bacteroidota bacterium | reverse complement strand
GTATTGTTATACCTTGCCCTGGAGGCACTGATTGCAGAGGTATAATTCGTGATAAACTCGGTGCCAATCAAAGCGCTGAAAGAATGTTTATTGATCACTTTGTTATAATTCAGGGTATTGGTCCAGCGCATATTCCAGCCATCGGATTTGGCGTAATCTATGGCTCCTGCATACAACTTGTTACCGCTTCCGTCCAGGTAGTCGTTATACACAGCCCCTGACCAGTATTTGCGCTGGTTCCATGCACGGCTTAAAGACAAATCAGTGTGGTAGGTAAGTGATTTGAAAATATTCCAATTGAGAGATCCTATGCCGCGAAGGCCCTGTCCGATGGTAAGTGGAAAATAATCTCCGATCCGGGCAGCGGGGCTGTAGGTGTCCCACAACACGTTTTTACCATATTGTTCAATGTTCCCCTGGTTAAATGCGGTCAAATCTCCCAATATATGATTGGTGGCAATGGGCCTGAATTGATAGGCGGTGGAAAGCAGTGACCCATATCCGTTGGTAGTGGACTCGTCATCCATGTTCTCGATATCGGTATACCTTATATCCATATTAAAGGTGAGGTTGTCAAAAATCTTCTGCCCCAGTTTGAAGTACACATTTCCACGTCTGAAATAGGAATTGAGTTTCATTCCATTCTCATTGAAGTAGTCCGCAGAAAACAGGATTTTGGTTTTGTCAGTGCCCCCGGTTACGGTAACACTGTGGTTCCAGGAAACTGCATTACTATAGACCAATTTCTGCATATTGTCAGTGGGCAGGTTTTTATAGGCGTCTATTCCCGCCGAATTACTTCCGGAATTTGCCCCCAAACCATACAGCTGTTCGAAGGGGGTCTGGTAGGCGGCTCCATTGGCCGCAGCATTGGCCCACACATAGGAGAGATAGTCATAGGGACTCAGCACACTCAAATATTTGGTGGGGGTACTGGTTTTTTCATACCCGCCATAGGTAACGGTTGCTTTACCTGCTTTGGCACTTTTGGTGGTGACCAGTATGACTCCATTGGCACCCCTTGCCCCATATATTGCGGTGGAGGATGCATCCTTCAATACATCTATACTTTGTACCTGGTCTACCGGAATGTCACTCAGGGTCCCTGGTTGTCCGTCGATCAGCACAAGTGGCTGATTGCTTTGGGAAATGGAACCGCCTCCCCTCACCCGGATGTCAATGGCTGCACCCGGGCGGCCATCCTGCGATACCACACTTACCCCGGGCAATTTGCCCTGCATGGCTTGTCCGATATCAGCTACCGGGGCAGTGGCAATCTCTTTTCCGGACACAGAGGCTACTGATCCGGTCAGATCCTTTCTCCTCACAGTACCATATCCAATCACCACCACATCGTTCAGCCTGGAGGAGGCGATCACCAGGGATACGCTGATACGGGATTGGCTTCCCACGGTTACTTCCTTGTTGGCTGCGCCTATGTAGCTGAAGACCAATACGGGATTTTGGCCGGTTGGCACAGAAATGTCATAATGTCCGGCTGAATTGGTACTCGTCGCCGTCTTTGTCCCCTTTAGGGTGACTGTCACACCGGATAAGGCCTGACCGTCAGCGGAGGTTACGGTACCTGAAACCGTCTTATTCTGGGCCATGGCAGCCCCCCCTACTAGCAACAGGAACGATAACCAATAAAGTCTGAGTCTCATAATAAAGCTTGTTTTGAATGAAGAAAAATGGGTTTTATTCTGGTATTTTGTTATTAACTTTATAAGGAACCAAATACTTAAAAAGCTTTTCACCAACTCCAAGGCTGTATAAATCATTCTACCTGCCTAAAATGAGGGCAACACATGCCAGGCCCTTCTATCAGGTTAATGAAATTAGCTCCAGGAAAAGACCTTGCGGTGCTTTTCAAGAAAATCCAAAGCGAGAAATTATGTTAGTCTATCAGGCAATCTTTTCTAACGGGCAATCGATTTTCGAAGTCGATAATCAAGTCATTTCAGCTTTAGCGCAGGACAAGTGTACAGATAAAAAATTGACAAAACCCAAAGCTCGATAAGTATTTTTGTGCAATCGTTCCCGATAACGTTTGCAAATTTTGTGTTAAAGCCCTGCTGGTGAAAAAAGGTTATTTTTATCAAATATTTTTCACCCGGGCTTTGATGAAGCAATTCAATAAATAGGAGATCGCAGTCGATGAAATTTGATACGGTAACCATAAAGGATATAGCCAAGGCGCTGAACTTCTCCACCTCCACGGTGTCCAGGGCGCTTCGGGGAAGTTATGAAATCAGTGCCGAGACCAAGAAGCTCGTATTGGAGTATGCCGAAAAAATCAATTACCGCCCCAATCCGATCGCATTAAGCCTCAAGGAAAGACGAAGCCAGGTAATCGGGGTCGTCGTATGTGAAATCGCCAACAACTTTTTTTCCCAGGCTATTAACGGAATAGAATCCATTGCCTATAACCGGGGGTATCATGTCATCATTACCCAGAGCCATGAATCCGCAGAAAGGGAAAAAGTCAACGTGGAACACCACGCATCCCGCTCCGTAGACGGGCTGCTCATATCACTGTCCTGTGAAACCACCGACCTGACCTTTCTGAAGGATCTCCATGAAAAGGGATTGCCGATTGTATTCTTTGACAGGATTACCGATGAAATTGATACCCACAAGGTTACCGCGAATAATTACATGGGCTCCTTTCATGCCACCGAACATCTGATCTTTCAGGGTTTTAAAAAGATTGCCCACATCACTACCTCCCCTTCCCTTTCCATCACCAATGAAAGACTCAAAGGCTACGCAGACGCCCTTGCCAAACACGACATCCCCTATAACAAGTCATTGATTAAGTACTGCAACCACAGCGGAATGATCCGCCAGGAAATTGATGAGCTAATGGATGAATTATTTAAACAAAAGACCAAACCCGACGCCATATTCGCGGCCGGAGACCGGATCACCACCTTGTGTCTTGGATATTTAAAGAGGATGAAACAAAAAAAGGAGGTTGGCTTCACAGGTTTTACCAATACCAAGGTGGGTGAACTATTTGATCCCCCGCTCACAGTAGTAAAGCAGCCGGCTTTCGAGATCGGCCAGACCGCTACTGAACTGCTCATTCAAATGATAGAAAGCAAAAGGCCCGTAACCGAGTTTACTACCAAAATTCTGGAGACGGAACTGATTATCAGAGAATCTTCCCTTAAAGGAGTAGAAGTCTGATCCCTCTCAACGGCCATCCAGACGGCCTTCCAACTCTATCGCTTCTTTGTTTTTCCCGAAATCGGTACCGGTAACCTGCACATTATTACAGGTGGAATCTTCCCTTAAAAATACCCCTGTGCCATTTGGAAGATACCCATGGTTTATGGTAAAATGGTTCACTGCTTTTAAACTGTATAAAGGCCGGGCAGGGGTCAGGATTTTAACATGGTCCATTGAAATATCCCTGGCATCAGTCACAGAAACACCCCGGTCTGCGGAAATAATCATGTTTTTGAAATGAATGTCACTAATCGGCATGTCAGGCAATCCCCGTATGGCAATGGCCTGTTCCGCACTCCGGCAGTATATACTGTCAAAACTAAAGCCGGTAAAATCCGGTATCCGGTCATGGGCCGAGTCTTTCATCCGGTTGTGCAGACGTCCCGCCGGATTATTTTCATAATAGGTATCAAAGGAAATGGCGGCATGCACAATATCTTTCATGTATATATTACGGATAAAAATGTGGTGTACCAGCCCTCCCCTTCCATAATTACTTTTCACCCGAACCCCGATATCGGTACCGATATAATTGCAATCGCTGACAAAGATGTTTTGCATCCCCCCATCGGTATTGCTGCCGATGACAAAACCTCCATGGGCATGGTATACGGTGTTGTCCTGGATATTGATGTTTTCACAAGGACCTGCTGCCACACCTGCTGCACCTGCGCCACCCTTCATGCAGATACCATCATCACCGGCATCAATCACATTGTTTACGATGAGTACATCCTTACAGCTTGAGATGTCAATCGCATCACCATTTTGGGCATTCCAAGGACATTTTACGGTGATTCCGTCGATAATCACATTCTTGCATCGGGTAGGGATGATGTGAAACTTAGGGCTG
>JAJXYG010000350.1 GCA_021780705.1 Bacteroidota bacterium | reverse complement strand
TCTACATAAGTACCTTTGGCGGTCTTGGTAGCTTTGATCTGGTGTTTGGTGAGATAGGCAGTAATGACACTGTCGTCAATAACCATTTGCTTTGCAGTTTCAATGGAATCAATTTTCCGCATGCTCAGATTTGCCCTTTCCTTGTAATAGGGAACCTGGCTTTGATCGGTGATGATATCCAGGATCCGGAAATGATATCCAATATACCCTTTTTTTGTTGTATCGTAAGTGGGATTGAATTTGCGGATGGAATCGTAGGAAGTCCGGGTTACTATGCTGTCTCCTTTTTTTGCCTGCATGAAAACATGGACATAGTCAGCTGGCAATTTTGAAGAATCAATTTCAATCACCTGGATCACGGAGTCAACCGGGGTGGTCATCAAGGAATCATTATAGTAATCATATGCCCTGAAAAGGATGGCATCGCCATATTTCACATTATTCCCGCTTCCTTCATTGAAAATCTCGTATTCAAACCTGCCTGAATTCGATTTTTCAAACTTGTGCTCTTTACAGCCTGTGGCCAGCATCACAACGGCTAAGGCAAAAAGGCTCATTTTCTTGTTCATGATGTATTTTTTTAAAGTTGTTAACTGTTTAAGAGGTCCCGGTTTTCCTTCAGGGCCATTTTGAATTTCTGGACTACTTCTTCAAGCGGTTCCGAATTCTTGCCTCCAGCCGCATTAAAATGTCCGCCACCGTTAAAATATTTCCGGGCAAAGGTATTGACATCAAAGCCTCCCTTGCTTCTAAAGGAACTCTTTCTTTCATCCCCGCGGTCAATAATGATTGCCGCAAGCCGGATTCCCTTGATACTGAGGGGGAAATTGACCAGTCTCTCTGTATCCCCGGTTTTCACATTGAAACGAATGAGGTCCGCTTGAGGAATGGTAATAAGCGCTGCATTGTACTCATAAAATATCTCCATGCGGTGCAGCAGGACATTACCAAAAAATCGAAAACGGTTTTCAAGGAAATTATCAAACAGGTTCTCGTGAATCTGGCTGTGGTCCAATCCCAGGTCTTTCAAAGTGGCTACCATTCGGTGCACGCTTGCGGAGGTAGAATGAAAACGGAAAGATCCGGTATCAGTCATGACCCCGGCATATAGACATTCTGCTAAAGCGGAATTGATTTTGTCAAGGTTTCCGGAAGCCTCGATAAAATCAAAAACCATTTCCGCGGTAGAGCTTTTTGCGGTATTACTAATTCCATAATCAAAGTAACGGGTATCAGGTTGTTCGTGATGGTCAATTAAAATTTTGGTACAAGTAAGTTGTTCCAGTATGGGCTCCATCTTTTTGGTACGGTTCAATACATTAAAATCAAGGCAAAACAACCAGGAGGCCTGATTAAGCAAACCTTGCGCCTTTTCTGAATTCATTTCATAATCCACCACACTTTTGGCTCCTGGCATCCAATTGAGAAAGGCCGGCCAGTTAGTAGGAGAAATCACCGATACAGCATGGCCGAATTGCACCAAAAAATGGTACATGGCCAGTCCGGATCCCATTGCATCTGCATCTGGTTTCTGATGGAAAGTCACCACCACACTCTGGGGGGTAGTTAATAGGGGGAAAAATTCGCTAATGGGTCTCATAAAAGGCTGCAAAAGTAGCTAATAAAACGCAATTCGGGGGATTAGTCCGATATAAATTTTGCATGGGTCGCATTTGTATCTAGAATCAAAAAGGTGGGGCCAACCGGCCAATTGCTCCGGGTTGCCCCACCTTGTTACAGATATCAAAAAAGGTTACAAATTAGTGCGCATTCCAGGTATTGTTCTGGTAATCGACATCCGGAAATACCCTTTCAGGATCTATGGTAACCGACTTCAGCTTTCCGGTGGTTTTAAGCTTTTGAATCCAGACAGATCCATTCTGCCAGATTTCCACCGGATCCTTAATCATCCCGGTTTCTCCGCTTTCAGTCTCATATTGCAGATATAGCGGCATGGCCATCCGGTCTTTATTGATTATGGTAACCAGGGCTCCTTTGGAGGGATCTCCATCTACATAAGAAACCTGGGTAATGGCCTGATCCAGTTTATAATTTTTGATAAACATCCCTTTCCAGAACCAACCCAGGTCCTCTCCCCCCACATTCTCCATGGTCCTGAAGAAATCCCATGGAGTAGGATGCTTATAAGCCCAGCGCTTAATATAAGTCCTGAAGGCATAATCAAACAAATTGGGACCCAGAATATCATTTCTAAGCAGGGCAAGCGCATAACCTGGCTTGAGGTAAAGGGCCAATCCGATGTTGGATTCCTTGAGGGCATCAGGTTCACTCATCACTGTTTCGGACTTGTCTGAAAACATGTAATGGTAAAGGCGATCTTTATTTATATTTCGGGGTTTGTATTCTCCGTGGTTGAAATCAAGTGCTGCCAACCCGTTGATGAAGGTGTTAAAGCCCTCATCCATCCATCCGTATTTACGCTCATTGCTTCCGACTACCATTGGGAACCAGGTATGTCCGAATTCGTGGTCAGTGACCCCAAAGAGTCTCGCTCCCTTGGATTTGGCATTACAGAATACCAGGCTCGGATATTCCATTCCGTTGATGTTACAGGCCACATTGGTGGCGGTGGGGTAAGGATATTCGTACCAGCGTTTGGAGTAGTTCTCAATACTGCCTTTCGTATATTCTGTGGCTCGTCCCCAGGCGCTGTCGCCTGCCGCTTCTACCGGATAAACACTCATGGCCAGGGCCTTTCTGCCGGAAGGCAGGTTCATCCGGGCTGCATCCCAGATAAAGGCCTTGGAGGCTGCCCAGGAAACATCTCTTGCATTCTGAAGTTTAAAATGCCAGGTGATCATACCTTTTTCAGGCCGGGAGGAAGGATCCGTTACTTCTTCGGCAGACCGAATCATCACGGTTTTGTCGCTTTTCTTGGCCTCATTAAGTCTCTTGATTTCCAAAGGAGTCAATACCTGTTGCGGATTTTGCAGTACTCCCGAACCGACTACGATCATATTGGCAGGGGTGGTGACATAATAATCGAAATTTCCATAGTCCAGGTAAAACTCGCCTGCTCCCAGGTAAGGCAGGGTGTTCCATCCTTCAATGTCATCATATACGCACATTCTGGGATACCATTGGGCAATGGCATAGATTTTCCCATTTCGGGTAGGCAGGATTCCAGTCCTGTCCGCGCCATCGGCAGGTATCGGATAGGAAAACTGGATTTCAAATTGAACCTTGCCCCCATGGGCAGCCAGGTCTTCGGGCAACCGAATCTGCATCCGGGTATCCGAAATCACCGGACTGACCGCTACCTCCTTTTTCTTTCCGTTCACTGTCATGATCACTTTGACTGACTGCAGGGAAAAGCCACCTTCAAAGGAGGAATTGACACTTCCGTACCGGCTTCTTCTTTCGGCCGGCATCTTGGCCTGGCCCCGTGAAGAAAGCTTGTAAAGATTTTGGTCCAGATACATCCATACAAAGGGCAAATTCTGCGGGCTGTTGTTGATATATGTAACTGTTTCCCTTCCAGTGATGGCGTCCTTGGTCGTATCGAGGGTACCCCAAATCTGGTAACTGGCCTTGTTGGTCCAGTACAGAGGACCCGGTTCCCCATCCGCAGCACGGTATTGATTGACAGAGGATGGATAAAAATTCGGGGTGAACAGGTCATGGGCATTGTATACGGAACCCGAATCCTGTGCCCGGATCTGGCTGGAGAACATAAATATTCCTGCAGCCAGCAATGTGAGAGTTTTAATCATAAAAGGGATATTTTTTGAAAGATATTCACTAAATGAACTTTGATAGATCATTTTTTGAAAATACGTCAAAAACAGGGATGGATGGAATAACTAATTCAATTTTTTCAGAAGTGCCGCTCCCTCCTCTTTAATTTTCTGGTCATCGGCAGAAATGCTGGGCAGACTAAGCATGGTTTGGAGATCCTGAATCGCCAGGTCATCCTGGTCGTTTTCCTTATGCGCCTGGGCAAGGGAATAGTAATTCAACAAAAAGCCGGGGTTGAGGGAGCGCGCCTTTTCAAAGCAATTAATGGCACTAGACAAACTGGAAGGTGGAAATCCGCTGAAAAACATTTTCACAGCAGCTTTTTGCAT
>JAJXYG010000312.1 GCA_021780705.1 Bacteroidota bacterium | reverse complement strand
GATATCTGCTCAGCAAACTATAATATATCGTTTCAAAGACCTGATAGCTCCCCCTATTATTGGCATCCGACAGGGTGCTGCGGGCCGGCGCTTTGTCCAGTCCCAGATGAGCCAGTTTGCCTTCGCAGGCCAGCATCCCTTCGCACACCTCCCGAAGCCCATTGCAATAGCTGAACACCCCATATAACAAACTCACCAAATGCACTAGGGAGCGGTAGGCGCTTATAATACCGGTTCGAACGGTGTTTACGGTTGGCGGCAGTTATTATGGGACCCTGGTATTACATCCAAAATTTGAGATAATACCGGCTGTCCGGAGAATTTTTTAATTTCTTCCATGGTTATTTTTTAGGTGTGGTAACCCAAAATTAACCATATAGGGTGATTCTCCGGAATTGCCCTTTTTTATACCCGGAATTTCCTATATTTTAGTCGGACAAGAGTGATTTAAATAGTATAATTGTATTTTTACCACTAATAAATATTTCTGTAACCTCATATGCCCCTCAAAGTAATTGAACACGGTTCCAAGGAATACCAGCAAATGGTGGATTTGCGCTATGAAATCCTGCGCAAACCCCTGAACCTGAGTTTTGACGAACAGGAATTGGAAAGGGAGAAAAAAGACATTCTCATCGGGGCTTTTGAGGAGGAGAAGATGCTGGGATGCTGCCTGCTTACCCAGGTTGACAAACGCAGCGTACGGCTCAGGCAGATGGCGGTGCAGAATAATTTGCAGGGCAAGGGAATCGGCGCTTCGATGATGAACTTTGCAGAAAATGTAGCCCGGGATGCGGGTTTCAAGATCCTGCTGATGCACGCCAGAAAATCCGCTATCGGCTTTTACGAAAAATTCGGTTACAGATCCACCGGTAAAGAATTTACCGAAGTGTCCATCCCCCATATCGTCATGAGCAAGGTAATCAACCAGTTTTAGGCCCACTCAGGCCCTTGCGGCACAATACAGATCACTTTCTTTTAATCTTTTCTTTCAGGAACTTTCTGATGTCCTTAAGGTCTTCTTTGGGAAAGGCGTCCTTGGGTATGATAAAAAATGAACGGGCATCAAAGTACAGGTGAAAGAAATAATTGCTTTCCATCACCGCACTGAATTCCCTCCAGGGCCAGGTTTTGTTTCCATTGTCGTTTTCAATATACAGCTGGTTGGGATCCAGTCTCACCCGGAGTTTGTCCTTGAAGGTGGCGGACTTTCGGTAAATCACATTGGGTAGGATAAACCAAAAGGAGATCATCAGGCTGAACCATAACAGGGAGCTCCCCAGAAATGCATAGGCGGTCACCTTATTGAGGTAAAAAAGCACCAGCGATACGATGGCAAAAAGGTTGACCAGGATGACCATGATTTTGATTTCTTTCCTGGTGATAAAATGAAAGCGGAGCGCCTGCAGAACTTTGGATTTATTGTATGAAAAAAAAGAGGATGTCATAAAACAAATGTAGGATTTCCGTTAAAGGAATCAGAATTTACCCTGTATAATCTTGAAAAAGTTTCAAAGGGCGGGCAGCCTGTCCAGCCGGATTTTATTCCGTTTTATTTAGGGTGCTGCCGGCTCACTGGTAACCTGTCCCAAAAGGCAAGGCCTCCCGGGAAGGGAGGCCTCTTGTCTGCTTTTTGCACTCAAAAAATTTAGCTGCAACCCATGGAATTTCCACAGTTCAGGCATTTATAGCAGGTGCCGCTTCTGATGGTGATGTGTCCGCAGGTATTGCATGCAGGGGCATCGCTTTGCATATTTTTAGCCGCTGAATTTACCGCGTCCAGTCCGCTGTTGGCCGCTTTTCTGGAATGCTCGGTGCGGTGTGGTTTCATGGTCGGGGATTTCCCGGCAGGGGTTCCCACTACCCGGACCTTGCTCAGTTCAGGGACCCTTTCTCCGATCGTGGGGGTACTGGCATCCCAGGATTCATTGCCCAGGTTTTCGACTTCGGGTTTATCCAGCACATGCACCAGGTCATTTCTGCCCAGGTATTCATAGGCCAGGGACCGGAACATGAAATCAATAATGGAAGTAGTGGTCTTGATGTTGGGGTGATCGACCATTCCGGAAGGTTCAAAGCGGGTGAATACGAATTTCTCCACAAATTCTTCCAGCGGTACCCCATATTGCAAGCCAATGGATATGGCAATGGCAAAGCAGTTCAGCATGCTTCTCATGGTGGCTCCTTCTTTGGCCATATCAATGAATATTTCACCCAGGGTGCCGTCGTTGTATTCCCCGGTCCTGAGGAACAGTGCCTGCCCGTTGATTTTGGCTTTTTGCGTAAATCCGCGGCGCTTGGCGGGAAGTGCCCGGCGTTCCACGATCATGGCCAGCTGCCTTTTCAGGCCGGTATCGGCACTGCTCTGTACCCTGCGGTTCATTTCTTCCAGCAAATCTTCCACGGTCAGTTTGCTCATGTCGACCAGCTTGGAATCGTTTTCCTCTGCGGTTTCCTTTTGCTCTTCTGACGTTTTCTTTTTCTTGTCACTTTTGTTGCTGAGGGGCTGGGAAAGTTTGGAGCCATCTCGGTAAAGCGCACACGCCTTCAATCCCAGTTCCCAGCTAAGCTTGTAGGCATCCTCAATTTCAGAGAGGGTAGCTTCATTAGGCAGATTGATGGTCTTTGAGATCGCACCGCTGATGAAAGGCTGGGTGGCAGCCATCATGCGGATGTGCCCTCCATGGTGAATAAACCGCTGGCCGATTTTGCCGCATTTGTTGGCACAATCGAAAACCGGGAGATGTTCCGGTTTCAGGTGCGGGGCTCCTTCTACGGTCATGGTACCGCATATATAGGTGTTGGCCTCTTCAATCTGTGACTCACTGAACCCAAGGGCTTCCAGGAGGCTCCATTCAAAATTATTATACTGTTCCTGGGAAAATCCGAGTCTTTGAAGACATTCTTCCCCAAGGGTAAAGACATTAAAGGCAAAGCCGATTTCAAAGGCGGTAGCCATGGCAGATTCCAGCGACTGGATTTCGGATCCGGTAAATCCCTTTTCTGACAGGGAAGCCGGATTGATGTGGGGAGCGCCGTTCAGGGTGGCATGCCCCTTGGCATAGTTGACGATGTCTTCGATTTGGGTATCGGAATATTTCAGGTTTTTGAGGGCCTGCGGCACACTCTGGTTGATGATCTTGAAATATCCGCCGCCGCTCAGTTTCTTGAATTTCACGAGGGCAAAATCAGGTTCCACCCCAGTGGTGTCACAGTCCATTACCAGCCCGATGGTACCGGTGGGGGCGATGACGGTGGTCTGGGCATTGCGGTACCCGTATTTTTCACCCAGTTGTACGGCGTCGTCCCAGGCTTTGGTAGCCGCCTTCAACAGATAATCGGGGCAATATTTGGCATTGATCCCCTGGGGTTTGATTTCAATTCCTTCGTAGGCATCCATGGCATCATAGGCCGCCGCACGGTGGTTTCTCATTACGCGCAGCATGTGTGATTTGTTTTCTTCATACCGGGCAAAGGGTCCCATATGTGAAGCAATCTCAGCAGAGGTCCTATAGGCTGTTCCGGTCATGATGGCTGAAATTGCCCCGGCAATGCCGCGGGCGGGTTCGCTGTCATAGGCAATTCCGCTGACCATGAGCATGCTGCCGAGGTTGGCAAAACCCAGACCCAGGGTCCGGTAATCATAGCTTAACTGGGCTACTTCCTTGCTGGGGAATTGGGCCATGAGCACAGAAATCTCCAGTACCACGGTCCACAGCCTTACGGTATGTTCAAACCCGTTTACATCAAAGGTGTTGTCTGCTTCATTAAAGAATCTTCTGAGGTTTACAGAAGCGAGGTTACAGGCCGTATTGTCCAGGAACATGTATTCACTGCAGGGGTTGCTGGCCCGGATGGGTCCTCCTTCGGGGCAGGTATGCCATTCATTGATGGTGGTATTGTACTGGGTACCGGGATCGGCGCATCTCCAGGCAGCGTATATGATGTCGTCCCAGAGTTTCCTGGCTTTCACCTTTTTCATGGTCCGTCCATCACTTCTGGCTTTCAGTTCCCATTCCCCGTCCATCTCAAGGGTCTTGAAAAATTCATTGGGAATCCTCACGGAATTATTGCTGTTCTGTCCGCTTA
>JAJXYG010000017.1 GCA_021780705.1 Bacteroidota bacterium | reverse complement strand
CCTCACCCCAGGGGAGTGCACGATTCAAAATACGTTACAAAGAGTAAGGAGACAGGGAGATTTTTTTAATAACGTGCTGGGAAAGGGAATTGACCTCAAAAAGTGTGTCAGGGCATTGCCTGCGCAGTAAAATAGAAAAAGGGAAATTAACGGCCTGAAATGCTTCAGGCTGGCGGGAGACCGCCTAAATCGAAAACAATTTTTTCAGGACCTGTTTGGCTTTCAGCGAAGGTTTGCCGGAGTCCGGATTTTCTTCATCATATAACGGCAAGGATACCCCGTAGCTCGGCTAGCGGGGTAGTTTATGCCCGGATTTTCTCGCTACCAGGGCCATCATCCCATATTGAAGTGCGGCTCCTATGGCTTTCCCCCACATTCCTGCAGATTTGCGCGTGATTAGCCTTTTTGAAAAATACCCTACACCGAGCCCCAGGGCAAGTCTAACCACCATCTTGCCGAGATCAGAAGATGACCCGACCTCCCGGAAGGTATTTTTGATGAGGGTCGAAGGTTTTAGATCCTGAAGGATCACCTTGAAATCGTCACTGATCCCCGACTCTAATGCCACCCTCCTGGCCTCCAGTTTTTGAAGCTCCTGCTGCAGATCCTTTAATCCGGTAATTTTTTCTTTCTTCTCTTTCATAATAAAGGATTTGATGACCGCTGTGGTTTATAAAATCTCCTCTTCGGATAGTTCCTGGATCAGCTTGTCCTGGATGGGTTTGCGAAGCAGGGTATCTCTTTTGACATACAGGATAAGGGTGACAATCAGGTACAAAACCGCTACGGCAAAAAAGCCCAGATAGGTTTTTCCCAGAAGTTCTCCCAGCAGGAGGGCCACGCCAATGGTCACACAAAGCAGGATGGCCCCAAATAGTACGAGGAAGACCATGGTCGAGACCACATAGGACATGAAACCTGAAATTTTATGAACGGCCCTGAGCTTGAACAGGTTCAATCTGACCTCTACATATTCCTTCAGTTTCTGGAAGAATTCTTCCAGGTGATTCGATGACTGGTCCATGAGTATGGGTTTAATGCCTTTATATAAGAGATACCGGTGGGTGTCGGTCAGGAAAGAGACGTGCGCACATCGCTTTTCATGGCATTGGCTCTTTCTTTGGCCTTGGTGACGAGATCCTTTTCAGCTTCCTTTCCTTCTGACACGAGATCAGAAAACTTCTGCTTGGCCGCATCATATTTTTCTGAAATTGTACCCGCCAGTTCACTGTAGGTGTCCTTGAGCGTATCGGCAAGGTCGGAACCTTTTTCGGCAATTTTTCTCCTGGTTTCAGTGCCTTTATCCGGGGCAAATAATATTCCGATTAAAATACCTGCTCCCACTCCGGCAAGTACTCCCGCTATAACTTTTCCTGAACTCATAATTTAATTTTTTATTGGTCAATAATAATGTTTTCCATTCTGTGATTCCCGGTTTTGTCTTCCTTCCGGCTATGGGCGTTTACCTCGGTCGCAAAGTCAAATTTAAAAACTGAACCACACTTCACCCATATCTGTTTGGGATCAACCCAGGTCATTTCCCACCCGCCTACAAAGGTACAAAATCCCGATCATTGTCTATTTCAGGACTTGTTAATTAGGTAACCGGTAGCGGCGATTCGGAGTAAAGCCTGTACCTTAGGTAACTCAACGGCAAATTCCACCCAGGTCCTTAATTCTTTCGTAACAATTCTTTATCATAATCATGACTAATTTTGGAGCGGCAGAATTTGTAACCCCTGAATAATGATCAAAACTATTGTAGATAAAATTGCACAAAGGGTCAGACTGGGATATCTGACTGCGTTCATCATCCTGCTGATTACCTACATTGTTTCTTTCATTGCCACCCAGAATGTCATGCGCCAGGCGAGGCTGGTCAACCATTCCAGCGAAGTGGTACACCGGCTGGAAAATATCGTAAGCTATGTGACCCAGAGTGAATCGGAAGCCAGGGGATACCTGATCACCAGCCGGCAGGATCTGAAATACCGGTACTTTCAGCGCAAGGCCAGTGCAGATTCTGCCATGAGCACCCTGCGCCTGATGACTTATGACAATCCGCCACAGAACCGGGAACTGGATACCCTCAGCGGGCTCATGGGAGAGAAATTTTCCTGGATAGAAAGGCAATTTGGCACCTTTGATTCGGCGCATATAATCTCCAAGGGGATCCTGGATGCGGCAGAACAGGGAATCCTTCGGATGAACCGGGTGGAAGATTATGCCTTGAAAATGGAGACCCAGGAAAGGCAATTGTGGATCCACCAGGATGCGCAGTTCACCAGATATTCCAACCTCATCCGGATCTTCAATATTGTATCCCTGGTGGTGGCCATCCTTTTTACCATATATTCATTGCTGACCTTTAACAAGGAAAACAAGGAAAAACAGGAAGCCAACGCGGAAGCGGATTCCTATCGCAAACAACTGGAACTCCAGGTCAAAAAGCTGGAAGCCATGAACCAGGAATTAATAGAACTCAGGGAAATTGAAAAGTTTGCCTCCACCGGCAGGATTGCCCGCACGATTGCACACGAAGTGAGAAACCCGCTTACCAACATCAATCTGGCTACCGAACAACTCAGCCATGAAATGCCTGCCACCCCGGAGGTATCGCTGCTGCTGGAAATGATCTCCAGGAATTCCAAAAGAATCAACCAGCTGATCAATGACCTGCTCAGTGCCACCCGGAAATCCGAACTGAGTCTTGAAAGGGCATACCTCAATGAACTACTGGACCATAGCCTGGAATATGCGATGGACCGGATTGAACTCAAGCACATCCGGGTGAAAAAGAATTATGTCGCCGATGAGTGCCCGGTCATGGTAGATGTTCCCAAGATCGAGCTGGCTTTCCTGAATATCATCGTCAACGCCATTGAATCCATGGAAGACCATGGACTCCTGGTAATTTCCACCTCACTCAAAAATGACCGTTGCCAGGTGGCCATTTCGGACACCGGAAAAGGGATCGACAAGGCACAAATGGACCGGCTTTTTGAACCCTATTATACCACCAAAGAAAGGGGAACCGGATTGGGACTTACCCATACCCAAAATATCATACTGGCCCATAGCGCCAGCATCAGCGTGGAAAGTGAATCCGGAAAAGGTACCACCATGACCCTCTCGTTCGAAAGAGCCCCCGCCTTAACAGAAGCGCCATTCCCCGCACACTGATGGAGAGAGAATTCTCACCGATTTTAACATCGAATTTTCCCTTCCGGTACCCCGTCATTTTCTTTATCAGCGGTTTTGGAGTAACTTTATCCGGAGCGTAAATCACGATACCAAGTATGACTCCCAAAAGAATTCTTATAATAGATGATGACATTGATATGGGCAATCTCCTGAGCCGATTTTTGACCAAAAAGGGCTATCAGACCGAGGTGGCCATCAATGGCGCCCGCGGGTTGACACTTTTCAATGACTCTTTCTTTGATATTGTGCTCTGTGATTACCGCCTGGGAGACATGGACGGAAAAAGCGTCCTTCAGCAAATCAAAGCCCTACGCCCCGAAACCATTGTAGTGATCATCACCGGGTATTCTGATATCAAGACCGCCGTGGATGTGATCAAGCAGGGAGCATTTGATTATATTACCAAACCCCTGATTCCGGACGAAGTGATCAGCGTCATAGAAAAGGCCCTGGCGGCCCCAAAGGGGGAACCGGATGAGGCCAAACCCGCAGATTCGGATGACACAACCACTACCACGGTACAGCCCTCCTACCAGCTCTCACCGGATCAGGAATTTCTGATTTCCCGGCAGGGAGAAGCCGCATGGGTCTATTCCCAAATAGAGATCGTGGCCCGGACCAATTATAGCATCATCCTGTACGGGGAAAGCGGTACCGGTAAGGAAGTCATTGCCAAAACGATTCACCGGACCAGCGACCGCCGCGATAAACCCTTTATCGCCATGGATTGTGGCACCCTTTCCAAGGAATTGGCGGGAAGCGAGCTCTTTGGCCACGTAAAAGGGGCCTTTACGGGAGCCTTTGCAGATAAGGAAGGCCATTTTGAACTCGCCAACGGCGGGACACTGTTCCTGGATGAAGTGGCCAACCTCTCCCCGGAAATTCAGGCGGCACTCCTCAGGGTCATCCAGGA